>JAGOCE010000127.1 GCA_017998915.1 Candidatus Ozemibacteraceae bacterium | reverse complement strand
GAGTAGTTGAGCTGGCCTATCTGGCCGACCTTGTTCACCGACGAGATCGGTACGAGAATACCCTTCCAGCCGCCGTTGACCATGGCTTCGGCCCCGTCGCGGAGAGTGAGGAACGTGCCGGTCAGATTGACGTCGAGCACGGGCTGCCACCGGTCGAGACCCATCTTCCGGGCCACCTTGCCGGTTTCCTTGTCCAGGGTCAGCAGCATGCTGTCCTTGATGATGCCGGCGCAGGAGACCACGATGTTGAGCTGCCCGAAGGCGTCGACCGTGGCCTTGATGAATTTGGCGGTGTCGGCTTCGCTCGTCACGTTGGCCTGCACGCCGATGGCCTCGCCGCCCATGGCCTTGATCTCGGATACGACGCGGTCGATGCCCTTCTGCGACATGTCGACGATCGCGACCTTGGCGCCCTTTTTCACCAGATGCTTGGCGACGGCCTCGCCGATGCCGTTCCCGCCGCCCGTAATCAGAGCTACGCTACCTTTGATTTCCATCGTCTTTTCCTCTATTCGTTGTCGTTCGTCGTGCCGGCCTGCAGTACACGCAGGCTCAGAGCTGCTTGGGGAAGGACGGGCTGTCCTTTTCCCAGGAAACGAAGTTCGGATGCGCCACGTCGGGCGGATAGTATTTGATATCCCCGACCGTGATGGGATGGGCGACATCCGGGCCGATCACCTTCACGCCCACCGGATACATGGTCTTCGCCAGCGCCACGGCTTTCGCTTCGGCTTCGGCGTCGGGAAGCCCTGCATACAGGCCGGTGGCGACCACCGTGCCCGCGCGACGGATTTCCCAGGCGGGGCCGGTCTTCTCGATCTCGAACTCCAGGTCGTTATAGAACAGTTTCTTCATGATCGTCTCCCGTTCGTTCCGCTTCGTCAGAACTTCTTGAGGACGGTGACGCAGTTGGTCACGGCCGAGCCGCCCACGTTGAAGGCGACGCCGATGTCGGCCTTGCGGGCCTTCACGCCGATGGGCTCGCCGATGATCTGCTTGTACAACAGGGCATGCATGGAAGCCCCGGTGGCGCCGACCGGATGGCCCTTGGACTTGAGACCGCCGGACAGGTTGACGGCGACCTTCGGATCGTCGCGGGTGAAGCGGCCGCTCATGTAGTCGTGCCCGGCCTTGCCGTCGGCCGAGAAGCCCAGCGCCTCGGTGGACAGGATCTGGTTGATGGTGAAGCAGTCATGGACTTCGGCGATGTCGACGTCGGCTGAGGTGATGCCGGCTTCGGCATACGCCTTGGCGGCCGCGTCCTTGCCGGCCATCAGTTCATGCATGTTGGGGCGGACGTTTTCGGGCAGGCGTTCGCAGGAATGGCCGATGCCGGCGATTCTGACCGCTCGCTTCTTGTCGGGAACGTTGGTCTCTGCGGTGATGACCAGGGCGGCGGCGCCGTCGGACACCAGCGAGCAGTCGTGCAGCCGCAGGGGCGCGGCGATCATCATGTTTTTGCACTTGCCCTTCGGGTCGACCTCGTTCTGCTTCACGATCTCTTCATAGGTGGCGGGGCCGGTGCGAATATGGGCGAGGGGGTTCTCGGCGCCGTTCTTGTATCCGAGAGCCGCCACGGTCCCGAGCATCTTCTGCAGTTCCTCGTCGGAGATGCCGTATTTCTTCTGATACCCCTTGGCATACTCGGCGAACAGCATGGGAAACGTCATGCCCCTCGAACCTTCGGACGGCCAGTGCGAACAGCCGGCCAGGACCTGGGTCATCTGGGGCGTCGGGAGCAGGTTCATCTTCTCGACGCCGATGACCAGGATGTTGCGGAACCGGCCGGACTCGATTCCATAGATGGCGTTATAGAGAGCGATCGACGAGGAGGCACAGGCGCACTCCGACCGGCTCATCGGCTTGAAGCGCAGGGCCGGATCGATCTCGGCGGCGATGGGGGCCACGTGCTCCTGGTTCAGAAACGAACCGGGCGAGCAGGAGCCGACCCAGATGGCGTCGATGTCCTTCGCCTGCAGGCCGGCGTCCTTGATGGCGCCGCGGCCCGCCTCGATCAGCAGGTCGTAGTAGGTCCGGGTGTCGGTCATCAACCCGGACATCTTGTCTTTCTTCACGAAGGCGCCGAACTCGGTGTTGTAGGCGCCGATGATGCAAACCTTGCTCATGTCATTCCCCTTCCGATAGGCAGTGAGTCACCCCGTCCCGTCCGGACTCCGGTCGGCTGAAAAATTTTGTTCTGCAAAATTCTCCATACTCGGCTCGGCCGCCTCGAAACCCATGGAAGGCTTGGAGTGTTGGAGAAAATGGTAACACGGCGCAAGAAAAAATGCAAAGAAAAATTTTGCAATGCACAATCTTCCGGTTTCGATATGCCTTGGGAAAGGGGTGCGCTGCCGTCAACGCCATCTCCGGTTTGGTTCTCGAAACGAAACCCGCATGCTGGTCACAGACTCACGGAAACAGAAAAAACTCCCAGGGCATGGAGCGGTATCCTCCGCCCCCAGGATGCCCTGTGGGGACGGGTTCGAAACCCGCGGCAGTGGTGATCAGATTCGAATCTGCCAGAAACAGAGCCCCGGAAATCCTCGGATCTCCGGGGCTCAGCGAAGGACCGTTCTTTGTATTGTTGTCGCTATTCTTCAGGCGACGGGGGTCGCTGAATGTGCGTCGGCCTGCTGCTGGCGCTTTTTCTCGAACACCATGTCGTAGGCGAGCATCCCGAGCATCGAGAGGATGCCGACCGCCGCGAAAACGAACCAGATTCGCTCGGGGTGATAGGTCGAGAAGAGGAACCGCGTCGTCTCCTGGACGCTATGGTGGTTCAGCGCCTTGCCCAGCGTCGGAAGCACCTGGTCGAGGGGCAGCTGGGCGACGGTTTCCTTCGCCATGTTCAGATTCTCGACCAGATACTGCCGCGCCAGCGTCGTCTTGTCGCCGTAATACTGGTAGATCGGGCCGGCGAGGCTGCTTCCCAGCATCCAGCCGATGCCCTGGGGAAAGTTCACGTAGCCCATGTACAGGCCCTTCTTGCCGGGCGGGGCGAGCATCGACAGGTATTCGCTCTTGCGCGGGCTCGCGATCATCTCGCCGATCGCGAACACGAAGATACCGAGGGCGCAGATCCAGACGTTCATCGTGTAGCCCGCGACCACGAGGCCGGCGCTCGCGATGAAGATGCCGAGGATCATGCCGGCGACGGGGCGCATTCTCCCGAAGATCCAGCCGATGGGCAGCATGAGGAAAATGATGGCGAACGCGTCGAGGTTGATGAGCCACTCGGCCGGAATCTGCTGGCCGCCCTGCCCGAGGGTGATCCAGGACTCTTTTCCGAACAGGTTCCCGAAGAACAGGACGGCTGCCGAGGTGTCGACCCAGTCGGTGATGAAGTTGGGAAGCAGGTCGAACAGTTGCATGAACATCAGCCAGAAGCCCGAGAACACGGCCAGGAACATCATCAGCGGCGGATCGAACAGGTTCTTCAGCGAACTGAACAACACCTGCCAGAACTCCTTGAACATCCGGGAGGCCTTCTCCACCAGGTTCCGGTCGTTGTGTTCGACGGCCACGTGGCCGCGGTCGGGTTCATCGAAGAAGAACAGGGTGATGAAATTCAGGGAGTGGATGCAGGCGCTCGTGATGAACACGTATTTCCAGCTCATCAGGCGCAGATACCCGGCGATCAGCGGGCCGGTGAAGCCGCCGATGTTGACGATCATGTAGAAGAAGCTCCAGCCGAGCGTCGCGTTTTCCTTCGTGGTGGAGTTCGCGAGAATCCCCTGGATGCCCGGCTTGAACACCGCCGTGCCGGTCGCGACCAGCATGCAGGCGATGAAGAATGGCCAGTAGCCGTTCACCAGTGCCATGCTGATATACCCGACCACCGAGATCGCGATGGCGAACGCGACGGTCCGCTTGTGGCCGTAATGATCGGCGTGGCCGCCGATGACGGTGGGAAGCAGCGACTGGAACGCCGCCCACCAGAAGAAAATATTCGCTTTCTGCAGGTGCGAGAACTCGAGCCCGCCGACGGTGGCCGCGGCCACCATGTAGACGGCGATGCCGCCGCGCACGCCGTAATAGGCCCAGCGCTCGAGCAGTTCGATGACGTTCGAGCACCAAAACGCGCGGCCGAAACTCGTCAGGGTCTGAAAAAAGCCGGGAGAGGCAACATCCGAATTCGGGTTTGTCATAACACATCCTATAGAATGGTGGGTTGAAAATCTGCGCGCCGCGCGCCGTGCCGTTCAAATACGCGAGGCGTTCCAGAATATACCGTATCCCGAGCCGCCGAGTCCATTCCTGATAAAGAAGCAGGTTGTTCGGCGACAGGCATCTTCGCCTCACCCCGAAAGGGAACGCGGCACTCACCCTTCCGCCTGAGAAAACGGTATCATGACGGGGAATGTCCGAAAAATGCGGATGAGGGGATGAAGGATGATGTTGCCCGGGCAGCTTCGGCCGAAGCATGTTCCCATTCTTACCAGCCTGAGGTTCAATCTCGTGGGAATCGCGGTGCTGGTGACCGTCGTGTATCTCGTCTGCTGGGTGTACGGCCACCATCGCCTGGGTGACAACCTGGCGGCCGTTTCCGTCGAAAAGACGGGAAGCGCCATGGAAGCCGACCTCGGTGCCTTTTTTCAGCCCGCGATCGACGGGTTCGAGATGGCGCGGATGTGGGCCCGGTCAGGAACGTTCCAGCCGCGCGATGCGAGCCGCTCCGTCGCCCTGCTCCTGCCTTTCGAAAAGGCGCATCCGCAGATCACGTCGATCACCACGGGGGATGCCGAGGGGCAGAGTTTCCGCATCGGCATCGATCCCGAGGGCTTCGTGGTGCGCTGCATCCGGTCCGGTCAGGACGCGTCGCAATCCATGATGCTTCTCGACTGGGGCGGGCGGGTGATGCGCGAGTGGCAGGCGCCCCGGGAATACGATCCCCGCACCAGGCAATGGTACCTCGACGCCACCCTTCAGCAGGCTGCCTGCGCATCCGGAGCCCTGGCTTCGCCGTCCTGGACGTCCCCCTATATTTTTCATACCGCCAACGCGCCGGGACTTTCCTTGTCCGGCCCCCTCGAAGGTCCCGACAAGACGCGTTTTTTCATGACGTTCAACGTGGAGCTCGAACGGATCTCGGACTTTTCCGTCCTTCACGTGCCTTCTCCCGGCGGGTTGACGTTCATCCTGTCCGATACGGGAAACGTCATCGGCCTGCCTGCCGGCCCGAAATTCCTTTCCCAGGATGGCCGCAGGGCCTTTTTTGCATCTTTTCCGGCGAGGCTGCCGACCCTTGGCGAGCTCGGAATCCCGGCCCTGAGCGAAGCCGGGAAAAGCCTGCGACTCGAAACAAGCACGGTCAGGATGTCAGGCGCGGGCGAGCCGTTCATCCTGCATCTGCGACCGTTCCCGATTCCGAACGGGAAACCGATGTGGATCGGCATCGTCATCCCCGAGGCGGACCTGTTCCAGGAATTCAGGCGACAGCGCTCGATCATCATCTTCGTCACGGCCGCACTGCTCATCTTCTGCTGGGTGATGGCCGCGAACCTGTCATACTGGTACGCGAACCCGCTCAGGCTCCTCGCGGATGAAAGCCGTTTGATCACCATGCTGGAGCTGGAAACGAAGGCATCTATAGATTCGACGATATTGGAAGTGCATCAGCTTGCCAGGGCTCATGAGCGCATGAAGGCGGCGCTCGACTCGTTTTCGCGGTATGTCCCCCTCGTTCTCGTCAGAAAACTGCTCGAAGCCGGAACGGCGGCAAAGCTCGAATACACCAGCCGCGAGATCACGGTCCTGTTCACGGACATCCGCAATTCGACCTCTCTCGCCGAGAGCTTCGACCCGACGACGCTGTCGGCCCATCTCACGAATTACTACGAGAACATGATGGGCCGGATCAGGCACCATTCGGGCCTGATCGACAAGCTCGTCGGCGATGCCATCATGGCCCTCTGGGGAACACCGCACGACGATGCGCATCAGTGTGCCAACGCCGTCCGGGCTGCGCTCGCATGCAGGGATTTCCTCCAAGAATTCAACGCCCGGAGTCTCTCTCAGGGCCTCCCTGAATTGCATACGCGGTTCGGCCTGGCGTCCGGAGCGGTGATGGTCGGAAATTTCGGGTCTCCCGACCGGATGTTCTACACGGCCGTCGGCGACAAGGTGAACCTTGCCAGCCGCCTGGAGGGTCTGAACAAAACGTATGGTACGCAGATCATGGCCGAAGAAACCGTCGTGAAGCTGGCTGGCGAAGGATTTGCCTGGCGGCTTCTCGACATCGTCGCCGTCAAGGGCAAGGCGAGATCGCTCCGCGTATACGAGCTTCTCGGCGTCGCGGGAACGGTTCCCGATACCATGCAGCGTTTTGCCGAAGCATACGAGCGCGCCCTCGGCGAGTATCTGAACCGGCGATTCGCGGAGGCTGAACGAATGCTCGACGGGCTCGCATCGCCGCACACGGGCGATCTTTCCGTCGGCGTTCTTCTCGATAAGACCAGGCGGTTCCTGAAAGAACCCCCGCCTCCCGACTGGGACGGCGTCACGCGCTTCCAGACGAAATAATGTGTACGATATGGAGTATCATGCTCCGCATGAACATACGGATGTTGAAGAACACGTGGGTCGTTCTCGCGGAAGTGATTCTCCTGCTCGGGCTTGCCCTCCCTGCGTTCGCTTCGAGTGCGGAGAACGAAGAATGCCGCGTCAGAATCGAAAACCGGGAGCATGGGAAAATAGCCGTTTCGTCTGATCGTGGCGCGACCTGGACGGTCATCGGAAGGGTTCTGCGCCCCAATGACGGGCATACGCAGGAAACCGGCGACGACGGTTTCACCGCCGCGGACTGGGCGCCTTCGGGAGCCGTGGCCGCGACGGCCGTCAACGCTCTTCATATCAAGATCCGGCAGGGAACACGGCATGCGGTTCTTTTCACGATTCAGCCGCGCGAACTGCTCCGCAAGACGGCGGAAGAGGTGAAATCCTACTTTTCGAGCCCGACCTCGATTTTCACCGACATTCCTGCCGGCAGACTGCTGTTTGGGCCCGACTATGCGCCACGCCTGGGGAATCCCGTGCATGTCATCCGCAATGGGGAGTTATTCCGGATCCCAGAAGAATACAAGCCGAGGCTTGGGGACACGCTGGTCATCCCTTCCCTGCGGCCGAGTCCCTGCCTGAAAGAATTGAGATTCGTCAACAGACCTGGCGGGCTCGTCTTCGCCGCCTACTCCGATGGTTCGGCGAACTGTATCGGCCGCGTCGCAAAGCCCGTGGGCGCCACGGGACGGTTTGGCGGATCGCAGTATGCCGGGCGCGGCGAAATCCGTGCCAATCATCCCGGCGTGCTGTGCGTCTCCACCTCGAAACGCGGCGATATCGGCGGGTTCCAGATCATTCCCGACGTTCACGCCGGAGGGCCCGGTTTGAAATATGTATGGGGGAATATATCTGCATGGATGGTCGTGAGACCGCTCCTGCCCGGCCGACCACTGCTTGAAGGCCGTTCCCCGCTGTTCGGCGGGCATATCCGCCCGGGAACAGGCCGCTGCCTGGTCCGCACCGACGATGGACGGTGGGAACCAGTGCCCGAACGTGTTGGCCTGGTGCGTGACGGGTTACGGGACGTCACCGAGATCCGCCTGACCTTCGCAAACGGGACCAACTGACGGCTGTTTCGCGCCGGAAATGCCGGCCTCCGTTCCGGGTTCGATGGCGGCCATGTAACCCATGCATGGAAGACGTGCATATTCTTCGTGAACTGCGCAGGTGCTCCCGCGCTATGAACAGACCCTGCCTGCAGATACGTGGCTTCGACCACATGGCACGAACTTTGCTTTTTGAACGGTCAGGATGAATCGAATTGCCAGGAGGTTCCCATGTATACCGAACGTATCATTCGCATCGTGGCCGGTACGATCGTGCTGGCGAGCGTTGCCCTGTCGCAGTATGTCAGTCCGTGGTGGTCGCTGCTGACGATCTTTGTTGGCGCCAACCTGTTCCAGTCGGGGTTCTCCAGGTGGTGCCTGCTCGAGGATATCCTGACCTCGTTCGGCGTGCGTTCCTGCTGCGCCGAGGCCGACCGCCGGTCGGCGGAAACCGCCCGCTGACGGCGGATACAAAGGAGACGCTATGTTTTCCATGCCCATCATTGCTCGAATTGCGGGGCCGGTTATCGGCGGCGCGCTCGGCTTTGCGTATCACAAGGTGGTCGGCTGCGCGGGCGGAACGTGCCCGATCGTCGCCAGTCCGTATCTGAGCGTCCTGTACGGCGCCCTGATCGGCTTTCTGGTTCAGTCGGGCCGGTGACTTCCTGACGAGAGGCCTGCGTCCTGATATCGCTGCAGTCTCATCTGGAGGCCACGCAGCGAGATGCCCAGGGCGCGGGCCGTATGCGTCTTGTTCCGGTTGCACCGTTCGAAGACGGCCAGGATGTGCCCGCGGATCACTTCTTCCAGTTGCGTGACACCCTCCGTTCCGCCTGATGTCGTGCCGTGCAAGGATTCGTGATGGCGACCCCGGTCGAACGGCGCCTCACCCCGGCGAACCCGCTGCGGGAGGGCGTCTGCTGTCACCGTCGCGCCTTCGGCCATGGCCACGGCGAACTGGACGACATTTTCGAGTTCACGGATGTTGCCGGGCCAGGGGTAGCTTTTCAGGACACGCAGGGCGGCCGGCGCCCAACGGAGATCAGCGCGTCCGGTCTCTGCGGCCATGCGGCGCAGAAACGCCTCGGCCAGCGGGGTGATGTCTTCGGTTCGGTCGCGAAGCGCCGGCAGCGTAATCGTGAAGAGATTGATGCGGAAGTAGAGATCCTCGCGGAACTGTCCGGATTCGACCAGGCGTTCGAGCGGCCGGTTCGTGGCTGCCACCACCCGGACGTCCACGGAATGCGCTTCCCGGGCTCCCACGGGCTGGATTTCACCGCTCTGCAGCACCCGCAACAACTTGACCTGCTGCATGAGCGGCAGGTCGCCGATTTCGTCGAGGAAAAGCGTGCCGCCGTCGGCCTGGTCGAAATACCCTGCATGGTCGGCCAGGGCACCCGTGAAACTCCCTTTCCGGTGGCCGAACAGGGCGCTTTCGAATAATTCCTGAGGGATGGCGCCGGAATTGACCGCGACGAACGGGCGCCGCGAGCGCTGACTGCGCATGTGTATCGCGCGGGCCACGACTTCCTTGCCCGTGCCCGATTCGCCTCGCAGCAATACCGGACCCCGATGGGGCGCGACTTTGTCGACGACCTGGCAGATCGATTTGACCTTATCCGAGTCGCCGAACAGACAGTGGCCGGTCGCGGTTAGAGCCGGAGTTGTAGACGTTGCCCGGGAATGTTCGCGTGCCATGAAAACAGGGTAGCACGCATTCCCGATTTTTGCCACGCAAAAAATGCATGGCTTGGGAGATTCCCGGCTCGAGAGCCCGTTCTACCGGGGAGGGGATGCCGGGGCGGAGGTCTCCTTCAGAATGAT
This sequence comes from Candidatus Ozemibacteraceae bacterium, assembly GCA_017998915.1. Taxonomy (GTDB): domain Bacteria; phylum Muiribacteriota; class Ozemobacteria; order Ozemobacterales; family Ozemobacteraceae; genus MWAR01. The sequence goes on along the minus strand of JAGOCE010000127.1, from coordinate 817 downwards.
GCCCCGAATGTTGCTCCTCGACGTTCGGGGGCTGTTTCACTCATATTGCTCGTTCGCTTCGGGCCATCTCCGGGTTCCAGTGGCCAGGGTTTGCTGAAGCTTTCTCCGCATTTCGAGACCCTCCAGCCATCTTTTGCAACGTTCGCGAACTTCCTGTTGTTGTGCGGGAGAAAGCTTGGAAGCTGCCCCATCGCACTCTGTGAAAAACGTGTGAACTTGACGAACGGCAAGAATGAGCCAGAAGTATGCCTCGGCGAAATCCTGACGAACACCTTTTCCCTTGAGATACATGGCTCCGAGGCTGACCTTCGCCTTTGCGTCTCCCTGCTCGGCCAGGGAACGGAGCATGTTGACATAGGTCGCGATTTCGCCGCGTTTTCGCGCGGCATCGGCATCATCCCAAGTGTCTCCAAAACTCGGAACACTCGCGGCTGCAAGCCAGAACATCATCAGGAACCTCTTCATCTGGTACCCCTCTTGTCTTCCTTCCCATCTTACCTCACAGCTCCTTCCTGTCACCAGAAAAAACGCAATCGCTCCGACCATGTCGACAAGCTCGAGGCGAACGGATGGTTTTCATTCTGCAGGACACAACGTTCCGCGCCACGGGAGTTCCCGCATCGGTCACGCTCGCCCAGGCCGTGCTCGAAACCGGCTGGGGCGCTGCAACGATCGGAGACGCCAAGAACATGCTCGGCATCGAGGGAACGGGGCCGGCCATTGCCGACCGACGCCTGGATCAGCCGCTCAGCTGATGCTGAAATTGTTCCAGAAACCTGGCCACGTGCAATCCATCCGCCAGGCCGTGGTGCACCTG
>JAGOCE010000126.1 GCA_017998915.1 Candidatus Ozemibacteraceae bacterium | reverse complement strand
GATCCGCACAACCTGTCGATGCGCGAGCAAGAACAGATCTGCCGCGGCTGGGCCCGCCAGGTCGCCCGCAACGTCGGCCCCGTCCAGGACGTCCCGGCTCCCGACGTCATGACCACCGGCCAGCACATGATCTGGATCCTCGATGAGTATGAAAGAATCATGAATGGCAAGTTCCCCGGCTTCATCACCGGAAAGCCCGTCGGCGTCGGCGGCTCCCTCGGCCGCACCGAAGCCACCGGCTACGGCGTCATCTACACCGTCCGCGAAGCCATGAAGGAACTCGGCATCGACATCGCGAAGTCCACCTGTTCCATCCAGGGCTCCGGCAACGTCGCCCAGTATGCCGTCGACATGTTCACCCAGCTTGGCGGCAAGGTCATCGCCATCGCCTGCTGGGACAACCACGACAAGAAAGCCTACACCTATCGCTGCGCCAGCGGCATCGAGTTCAAGAAACTCATGGATTCCGTCGACAAGTTCGGCACCATCAACCAGGAAAAGGCCAAGTCCTTCGGTTGGGAAAAACTCGACGGCGGCGCCTGGATCGAGCAGGAAGTCACGGTTCTGATCCCTGCCGCCCAGGAAGGCCAGATCACCGAAGCCAATGTCGGCAAGATCAAGCCCTCCGTCAAAATTCTCGCCGAAGCCGCCAACGGCCCCACCACCAAGGAAGCCGACAAGGTCATCGAGAAGAGCGGCATCTTCCTGATCCCCGACTTCCTCTGCAACGCCGGCGGCGTCACCTGCAGCTATTTCGAGCAGGTCCAGTGCAACATGAACTACTTCTGGGAGAAGGACGAAGTCCTCACCAAGCTCGACACCAAGATGACCAATGCCTTCAAGGCCGTCTCGGCCCTGTCCCGCGACAAGAAGGCCTACATGCGCAAGGCCGCCTACATGATCGCGATCGAGCGCGTCGCCAAGTCCTGCAAGCTCCGCGGCTGGGTGTGATCACACCGTTCTGTTCGTAACGACATCGGGGGCTTCGGCCCCCGATGTTTTCGTTTGAGGCATCCTTTCGATTCATGACTCCGACCACCGTTCATGTCGCCGAGGCCCTGCGACATCCCTGGGCCGCGGGCATCATCTTCGCCTTCACCTTCGTCCTCGTCTCGTTCCGCCAGATGCGGCTCCTGCCGATCGGCCGTCCGTCGGGCGCCCTGCTTGGAGCTGTTCTCATGGTGCTCTTCGGCGTGATGACCCCGGAAGAGGCCTATCAGCAGGTGAACTGGGACACGATATGCCTGCTTCTCGGCATGATGATCGTCGCCGAACACCTGCGCGATGCGGGCCTGTTCGAGCGGTTGACGCGGCGTCTCGGCGTGATGGGGTCCCCCTTCACCCTGCTCGTGACGGTCTCGGTTTCGGCGGCGCTTCTGTCGGCCCTGCTCGTGAACGACACGATCTGCATCGTGATGACGCCGCTGGTGCTGGCCGTCTGCGACGCCCGGCGGCTGAATCCCTTCCCGTATCTGATGGCGCTTGCGACGAGTTCGAACATCGGTTCGGCGCTCACGCTCACGGGAAACCCGCAGAACATGATCATCGGCACCGTTTCGAACATGAGCTATGGCCGCTTCATCATGCTGATGGCGCTACCCGTGACGATCGCGATGGTGATCAACATCTACCTGCTGTGGTTGTACTACCGAAAACGTCTCGTGAACCCCGAAGCCGCCGCGGCGAAGCGGTTCGAGGAGGAGATCCCGCACACGCGGCGCCTGAGCATCGGCCTTCTCGCGCTTGGAATCGCGTGCGCGGGCTTCTTCGCCGGATACTCGATGGCCTTTTCCGCCCTCGCCGGCGCCGCCCTCGTGATCACCCTCCACCGGAGAGACCCAAAGCATATACTAGAGCGTATAGAATGGTCGCTGCTGATGTTCTTCGCCTCGCTTTTCGTCGTGATCGGAGGCCTGAAAACGAGCGGCCTGACAACGCTCGGCACGACCTGGGCGCTGGGGTTTTTGACGGGAGACCTGACGTCCCAGGCCTGGACGTTTTCGGGGGTGACCCTCGTCGGCTCGAACCTGTTCTCGAATGTTCCCTTCGTTCTGCTTGCCTCGCAGGCGATTGGAAGACTTCCTGCCCAGGAATTGTTCTGGTGCCTTCTCGCATATGTCAGTACCATCGCCGGGAACCTGACGTTGTTCGGCTCCGTCGCGAACCTGATCGTCGCGGAGTCCGCACGGGACAGGTGCGAGGTCGGCTTCGTCGCTTACGCTCGGTTCGGCGTCGTTTCGACCCTGCTGACCCTGGCGACGGGAATCGGCATGCTCGTCGCAATTCTCCAGTACTGAAATTGTCCCGTCTTGTGGTATCCTGACCGCGTCGGCGCTTCGCCGCCGGCACAACAACGTCGCTACACACATAGAGGTGCGTATGTCGAAAACCGTTCAAACCCTGTTTCTGGCAGCTGCGCTCGTATCCTCTCTCGCGCTCGTCGCGCCGTCCCGCGCGATTGCACACACGGCCGATCACTACAAGATCGCCGTCGGAGCGCCCTTCGCGTTTTTCGATATCGAGGACATCTTCCACCAGCGTTGGGTCAGCACGTATCTGAGAGGCAGGCCGATCATCATCCTCACCGGCCACCGATACCAGCGCTACGAGATCCTGAAATGGGCCGAGTCCCTCAAGCGCGACTTCGGCGTCACCGGCGCTGCCCACCTTCTCTGGGTCATCAACCTCAGGAATGTCCCCTGGTCGACGAGCCGCGGAACGGTCCTCAACCAGTGGAGAAGCTTCGGCGCCCCGATTCCCGTGCTGACCGACTGGCACGGCACGATCGGAAAGTCGATGCGGATCGACTATAACGTGCCCAATATCATCGCGATCGATGCCGACGGGCGCCTGGCGATGCACGAGAAGCATACCTACACCCCTGAAGTCTATGCCGCCGTCGCGACACGTCTCCGCGCCCTGGTGACGTTTGCTCCAGGCCTCGCCAAGCCCGCGACGCCGACCCCCATGGATCCGGCCATCCAGCCCGCCGCTCCCTCCGCGAACGGCGCTCCGGTCTACGCGCCTCCCCCGATGCCCGTGACCGGAAAAAAGGGCGAGTCCTACTGATTGAAAATTTAATATATAAATATAGATATATAAAGAAAAGGAGTGTCGAATGTCTCGTTCCCGATGGTTCGTTCTTCTGCTTCTCGTTGCGCTGGCTCTTCCCGCTTCCGCGGAGAAGCCGTTCCGGATCCTGGTGTCCGATGACGACGGCATCATGTCCGAGGGTATTCTCGAACTGGTCCGCGCACTCGAGGAGGTCGGCGACGTGACGGTCTGCGCTCCCGCCGATAACCAGTCGGCCATGGGCCACGCGTTGACCACCGACGGCCCGATCCTGGTCGAGGAAGTGGAGCGCGAAGGGAAATTCTTCGGCTACGGCATCAAGGGCACCCCCGCCACTTCGGTCAAGGCCGGAATCGCCGGCGGCCTCGTTCCCGGAACTCCCGACCTCGTCGTTTCGGGCATCAACGAAGGTTTCAACATCGGTCGCATCGTCTACGTGTCGGGAACCTTCAACGCCGCGCAGGAAGGCGTTCTGTCCGGCATCCCCGGCATCGCCGTCTCGATCGAGCGCGGCAAGGACATGGATTATCGCATGGCCGCCGAGTTCACCCGCGACCTCGTGAAATCCCTCAAGGAAAAGGGCTTTCCGAAAGACATCGTTCTGAACGTGAACGTTCCCGCCTGCAAGCGCGAGGAGTTGAAAGGCGTCGCCGTGACGCACCTCTCCGAGTTCCAGTACCGTGAAACCTGGCTCAAGCGCAAGACCCCCTGGGGCAAGACCTACTTCTGGACCTCCATCAAGCGCCCCCCGTCCGTCCCGGCTGAAGGCTCCGACTTCTGGGCCATGGAGGAAAATTACATCTCCGTCACCCCCGTTCCTCTGGTTCAGAACGACAAGCGCGAACTGCGCGACCTCTCCCGCCTCAAGCTGACCTTCGATGGCAAACCAATGAAATAACGCGATCCAACAACGAAACCGGCCCGGAATATTCCGGGCCGGTTTCGTTATATACGAGATGGTGTAGGGGGCTTCATATCCGCCCCGTATGGAATCTCTTTATTCCGGGGCTTCGAGGTAGGTGTAGCCGTAGAGGCCGGAGCGGTAGATGGCGAGGAATTCCTTGCCTTCCTTCACGGTGAGCTTGCCTTCCTTGACCGATGCACTGACCCAGCTTTCCATCGTGCGGACGAGCTTTTTGGGCACGAACTGGACGTAGTCGAGGACGTCGGCGACGAGCTCGCCGTCGATGACCTTCTCGATCTCGTAACCGCCATCGGGGGTGATGACGACGTGGGCGACGTTCGTGTCGCCGAACAGGTTGTGAAGATCGCCGAGAATCTCCTGGTATGCGCCGATCATGAAGACGCCAAGGTAGTAGGGGTGGCCTTCCTTGATCTGGTGAACCGGGAGGGTTGAGGAAAACGTGCGGGTACCGATGAAATGGTCGATCTTGCCATCGGAGTCGCAGGTGATGTCCTGGAGCGTCGCCTCGCGGATCGGTTTTTCATTGAGGCGCTGGATCGGCATGATCGGGAACAGCTGGTCGATGGCCCAGGCGTCGGGCAGCGACTGGAACAGCGAAAAGTTGCAGAAATACTTGTCGGCAAGCATCTTCGGCAGTGGTTTGAGCTCGTCGGGGAGGTGCTTGAGGTCTTTCGAGAGCTCCATGACCTCGTAGGCGATCGACCAGTAGAGACGTTCGACGAGGGCGCGCGTGCGCAGGTCGACCATGCCAAGGCTGAACAGGTCGAGGGCTTCTTCCCTGAGTTGCTGGGCATCATGCCAAGCTTCGTGCATGTTGCGCTGGTTGATGTGCTTGTACAGCTCGTGGAGCTCGCGGACGAGCTCGTGGTCCTTCGGAGTGACCTTGTAGGTATTGCCCTCGAAGGTCGGGGGGCTGCTGGTTTCGAGAACGTTGAAGACCAGCACCGAATGATACGCCGTAAGGGCGCGGCCCGACTCGGTGATCAGCGAGGGGTGGGGGATGCCATTCTTGTCGGCGGCGTCCTGAAGCAAAGAGACCGCGTCGTTCGCGTATTCCTGGAGAGCGTAGTTGACGCTGCTCGAAATCGTCGTGTGGGAGCCGTCGTAATCGACCCCGAGACCGCCCCCGATATCGACGAACTCGATGTCGCAGCCGAGCTTGCGCATCTGGACGTAGAACTGGGCAACTTCGCGCAGGCCAGCTTTGATCTTCCGGATGTTCGTGATCTGGCTGCCGAGATGGAAATGCAAAAGCCGCGCGCAGTCGAGCATTTCGGCCTTGGTCAGCAGATCGAGAGCGTCGAGCAGGTCGCTTGGATACAGGCCGAACTTGCTCTGGTCGCCGCCCGACTCTTCCCATTTGCCCGAGCCGCTCGAGGAAAGCTTGATGCGCAGACCGATGTTGGGCCGGAGCTTGAGCCGCGTGGCGACCTCGATGATCAGCCGCAGCTCGTTCAGCTTTTCGACCACGATGAACACTTTCTTGCCCATCTTCTGGGCCAGGAGAGCCAGCTCGATGAAATCCTCGTCTTTGTACCCGTTGCAGACGATCAGCGCGTCCGGATTGTCCATGATCGCGAGAACGGCGTGGAGTTCGGGCTTCGACCCTGCCTCGAGGCCGATGCGGAACTTTCGGCCGTGGCGGACGATTTCCTCGACGACCGGCCTCATCTGGTTCACCTTGATGGGATAAACGGTATAATATTGACCTTTATAGTCATACTCGTTCGCGGCCCGTGAGAAGCAGTTCGAGATGTTCTCGATGCGGTCGTCGAGAATGTCCGGGAAGCGGAGAAGCACCGGCATCGCGACATCGCGCAGGGACAGCTCGTCGATCACTTCCTTCAGGTCGATCGACGGCCCCTTCTTCTGGCGAGGCGTGACGACGACGTGGCCTTTCGAGTTGATACTGAAATAGTTGATCCCCCACCCGTTGATGTTATACAGCTCTGCCGAGTCTTCCGGACGCCATTTGCGCATGATCTGTCACCTCGTTCGGGATTGGGCCGACGGTCGGTTTCCGCCGGATACAGGCATGGTATGCGGAAACGGCATCCACCGCAACGGTTTTCGTGAAAAAAGTCAAAATTCAGGGGCCCGCGGACAACGATGCGGCCGGGTAATAAATAGAAATAAGAATATATTACTTTCGGGGCGTCGGCACGCGCTCCGCGAGGCTGGAATAGGTGCGGATTCCCTTGAAATATCGGGAGCCCGTTATACCGCCGATCGTATAGGTCATTTCGACCTGGTCCCCCTTCGAAAACCGATCGTAATCGGACTTGCCGACCGCCTGGTGCAGAAATCCCGACGAGGACGTGTTGACGTCGAGATAATACGTGGTCTTCGTCTGGTTTCGGTGGTTTTTACGGGTGGTCGATGTCTGGAACGTTTTATTCGTGACGAAGCCGCGTTCAATGGAGGTTTTCCCAACCACCCGATCGAGAAGGACGAAAAGCATGATGCACGAGGCCAGGACGATCATCAGCAGAGCGACAATGGGGTTGGTCCTGGTCCTCCCGGCCCGTGATCTGTATCCTTCATGCATGGGGGGTTCTCCTCTTCTCGCTTTCCCAGAGCGCAGGGGCAGGCTCCTCAGGCCGACGTCTGCTTTCCTTCTCCGATCGACTTTTCGTACAGCACCTTTTTCACGAGGCCGCCGTGAACGTCACTGATCGGGAAGACGATGACGAACGCGTTGTCGTCGTGCTCGTCGATGAGCTTGCGGAGATTGCTGATTTCGAGACGGGTGACGACGCAGAGGAGGACCTCCTGGTCCTTTTCCGAGTAGCCGCCCCGGCTCTTGATGATCGTCACGCCGCGCTGAAAATCGTTGACGATATTGAACCGGATCTGCTGGGACTTGGCGGACATGATCATCACGCCGTTGTAGGATTCGATGCCGTGCATCATGAAATCGACGGTTTTCGATGCGGAAAGATAGGCGATGATCGAGTAGAAGACATGCTCCGGGCTCAGCATCATCAACGCCGTCGAGAAGATGATGATGTTGAAGAACAGGATCGAATCGCCGACGGTCGCTGGAAACCGGCGACTGATGATGAGCGCCATGATTTCCGTCCCGTCGAGAACGCCGCCTCCGCGAATCGAAAACGCGATCCCGGCGCCGAGGAAAAAGCCGCCGAAAATGGCATCGAGCAACCTGTCCCTCGTAATGATCGGGATGTTGACGAGGGGAAGCAGGATCGATAGCAAGAGAATGGAAAACGCGGCCCGGTAGGCGAATTCCTTGTTGAAATTCTGATAGGCAGCGAAGATGAACGGGATGTTGATGAGGAAGATGAAAAGAGCGAGTTCGATACCGGTCAGATGTGAGATGAGCATCGAGATGCCGGTCACACCGCCGTCGATCAGGCCGTTCGGTATCAGGAACCCTTTGAGACCGATGATGGCGAGAAGGGGGCCGGCAAGGATGAACAGGGTTTCGTAGACCATCCCCTGGGTCAGGTGCAGGTGGACCGGTTTTGGCGGAAGAAGGGAAGAAACGCTGTAATGGCAAGCATCGCAGACGAAGCCTTCTCCGGGCCTGGAAGTCTGTTTGTGACCGCAGTTTGGACAGGTCGTTTCGGCGTGAGACAGAGGTTTTCGATTGAAGAGAAGAGTGCCGAGAGTATGAATGAGGCTCATGAGTGTGCTCGATGTTGTCAGCCTTTGGGCTGTCGGGAGGATGGCGCCGGGGATGGCGGCATCAGTTGCGCGATTTCGCGCGAGATACGTTCGGGTTCGTGAGGCCAGTAACACTCGAGAAGGGGGCGGATCTGCATCGTGATGATCTCACGGTACCAAGCATGCCAGTCGGAAACGCCGTCGGGGGGCGGCATGAAGTAGCCGTGACCGATGCGATACCCGGGGCCGAGATGCTCGGTATCGGCCGAAATGCGGGAATTGAGAGAGATGAACCCCTCGCAGATCTGCCGAACGAGGGCGGGCGGAGCGTGTTGATCGAGCAGGTGCTGGGTGAATCGTGGGGCGTCGAAGGCCGGTTCCAGCTGGGCGAAGGAAAACATCCTGCGGAAGCTGAAATCCGAGATGCCCCGACCGGGTTCGGCCGCGTTGATGGTTCCGAGAATATATATATTAGGGGGAATATAAAAATCCGGGTCGCCGCGGCGCTGGAACGAGAGAGAAATGGAACAGTCCTGGTGGCGCTTTTCCGCGTCGATCAGCTGGATCAGTTCGCCAAACACCTGCTCCGGCGAGCCGCGGTTGATCTCCTCGACGATGAGAACGTAGTTGTGCGCGGAATCCTGTTGTGCCTGTCTGCAGAGCTCGAAGAAGGGGCCGGTGTTGCGGCGGCCGGCATGGCCGGGGAGTTCCTGCGGGCCGAGCACAAAGTCGAGGAAGGAATACGACGGGTGGAACTGGACGATCCGGACTCGGGCGTCGTTCCTCTCGCAGAGCAGGAGCCAGGCGAGGCGTCGGGCGAGATAGGTCTTGCCGACACCGGACGGTCCCTGCAGGATGAGGTTCTTCCGCAGGCGCCAGCAGGCAATGATGTCGCGGGCCCGCTGGATGTCGAGGAAACATTCGGCGGAAAACTCCTCGTCGTCATACGCATCCGTGGGAAGGGCGGGAACCACGAACAGCGACTGGATATCGCGATATTCCGACTCGGTGACGCGGATGAGGGGGGAATCGACGTTCCTGATGATATCCGAATGTGCGAGTCCCGGGTGCTTTTTCACTTCGGAAAACGCGATATGGCGCTCGAGGGTGCGGGTCTTGCGGATGCGGACGACGGGGCCGGACGGGGTCTGCGTGAGGGGCGTCGTGACCTGGCCGAGGCAGACGATGGCGTTCACGGGAGAGCCGGTATAGCCCAGGACGAGATCGCCCTGGGTCATATCGAGGAAGGGGCCCGGGTTGGAAAGGGGCTGGTTGTTGATGTCCATCGTCGGGAGGAGCAGCTCGCTTCCGACGTCGACGTGGCCGAAGCCGGACGGATCAGATCGAGTATGGATCCACCAAATGCGTCGTTCGGGATTCTCGAGCTCGTTTCGGGAAACCTTCATCACGTCGAGAAGCTCCGAGACGAGCTGCGGGTACCGCGTCAGGCGGACAAGCGGCGCGACGGTCGCGGTGAGGTGTTCGGGAAAGCGCCACCCGCCGCATTTGAGCCAGGTGACGGATCGCATCAGGTAGGACGTTCCGGCATCTTTCACGAGAACGCCGGGCCCTTCGACCCGGGCGACGCCGGACAGACGGCCAGTGCCGTGGCGCGCGAAGACGAGATCCCCCTCGCGCATGACCATCAGGAAATCCCAGGCGTTCTGGTGCGCCGTGGGCCGCTCCTGTGATCCGGAAGGGGAGGGGGCCTCGTCTGGAATCCGGTTCATATCGCGAATCAGGAGCTGTTCGGCGATTTCGAGACTGATGAATCCTTCCGTCAGGCAGCGCTGCTCGTCGGGCTTGCGGCCGAAGGTGATGAGCCAGGTGTCGTTTTCCTGGCGTGATTCCTCCTGGTGAGAGCGCGTGTAGATCTGCGGAAAAGACTCGTCGGCGCGGCGCGAGACGAGCTGGAGCCACTCGCGATAGGAACGGGCGTCTCGGTCTGGCCCGGTGATGCCGAACTGCTCGAGATATCGCTTCACAGGCTGATTTGCGGGAAGAAAAAGTTTTGGATTCAGCCAGAACAAGCCGATGGTCAGGCGCTCGAAGGCGGAAACATCGAGGCTCAGGCACTTTTCGAGGGCCGCGGTGGCTTCCGTCACCCCCGTCTGCGCATTGATGGCGAGCTCCCACAGGTTGTGGACCTCGTTGAACAGTCGTTCGCCCGAAGAATTGAAAAACCAGGGCCGAACGTCATTGAAGGCTGGAACCGGTGGAAGCCGGTCGAGCACGGAGGCGCGCGGGTCGAACCGCTTCGAGATCTCGGAGAAAATGCGCAGGCGCTTTTCCGGCATGATGTTCCGGTTGAACGTCGAAAAAAAGGTGAACGGATCGAACACCTTGAGCGTGCGCCGGCGGTCCGTCGCGTCCGTTTCCGAGAGGGGGATCATGGGGAGACCGAGCAGTTCGAGTTCGCGCAGGATCTCGACGAGATCGCTCTGCCGGTTGCTGAAGGGAATGAGTTGTTCGGCGAGGCGCCTGTAGGCGTCGGCCCAGGGTGTTGTCTGGGATGAAGCTCTCATGATGCGATCCTCTCCCGGAGACCGAAACGGCATGGTCTGATCAAGCTCGATAAGAATCGATAATATATAATATTATATGTATATAATACCATATAATCTATTTCGAACCGAGGCGATACAGGACGAAAAGGGTGATGCTCGATATGACAGACATCCAGAGGGTTGTTTCACAGAAATACGAGGCGAGAATGA
>JAGOCE010000125.1 GCA_017998915.1 Candidatus Ozemibacteraceae bacterium | reverse complement strand
ATCGACGTGCGCCCTTCGGCCTCGAACACCCTCGGGCTCACCCAGCGAATACGGGCAGTGCCCAGATCGTACTCGTCGCTGATTTCTCCGAAAATCTGCTCGACGATATCTTCGAGCGTGATGATGCCCGACGTCGTGCCGAACTCGTCGACGACCACCGCCAAGTGCGTCCGACTCTGCCGCATCTTGTCGAAGATGACACCGATCCGGGCGGTTTCCGGAAAGAAGATCGGCGGGCTCATCACGTCGGTGATACGGAACGTCTCACGCAGATGATCGAATCGCACGACTTCCTTGATGTTCAGAATGCCCACGATCTGATCGAGACTCTCTCGATACACCGGTAGACGGGAATACAATTCTTTTGAATATATATTTTGCGCTTCATCCAGCGATGCCGTTTCCGAAATCGCGCACATCTGCGTCCGATGAATCATGATCTCCTTCGCCATCGTCTCGTTCAGGAACATCGACCGACCGATCAGTTCGCGCTCCATGGGGTCGATGATGCCGGCCTTCTGGCTCATCCGGACCATCGCGAGAAGTTCGTCGGCGGAGGGACCCGAGCGGTCCTTCGGAGTGCCGATGACGAGTAACACGAGACGGTTCACGAGATTCAGGATCGCCAGAATCGGCGTCAGGAGCTTCACGAGGTAGTGGCAGGGATACGCGACCCATAACGTGATCAGCTCATTGAAACGGATGGCTAAATTTTTGGGGAGCACCTCGCCGCAGATCAGCAGAACGGTGATCGAGAGAACCGACGCGGCAACCGGCGCCATCCATGGCGGAAGCGGGGAGTTGAGGATCATCGAGTCGAAGACCGTCGCCGCATAGACGGCAAGCAGGGTGTTGACGATATTATTGCCGATCAGCAGGGCCCCGATGACCGTACCGCGGGAGGCGATCAGCGAAAGCGCCTGTTTCGCCCGGCGGTCACCCTTGTCTGCCAAAGAAGCCAAGCCGGCATCGGACACGGAGGTCAGCGCGGTCTCGGAACCGGAAAAAAAAGCCGATCCACACAGCAGCAGAAGGAAGACGAGTCCGTCAAGAAGTGTCATTGCGTCCTGTGCTCTCCGAAAGGTTGAGTGGGGATACCAACGGATTTCACCAGTCGTACCGCCTCCCCGATGGCGGCCACGAGGCCGCGGTGGTCGGCGATGCCCCGCCCGGCGATGTCGTAGGCGGTGCCGTGTCCGACGGAGGTGCGCACGTAGGGGAGGCCTAGCGTCACGTTCACGCACCGGATGCCGCCGAGGGCCTTGATCGCGATCAAGCCCTGGTCGTGGGTCTGCGCGACGAAATACTCCGTCGTGCGGCGGTATTCGGCCTTGAACAGGCTGTCCGCCGGAACCGGCCCGTCGATGTTCGGATTGAGGTGCCGGAATTTTTCTATAGCAGGAATTATTGCCACTTGTTCCTCGTCACCGAACAGGCCGTGTTCGCCGGCATGCGGGTTCAGCCCAGCGACGCGGATGCGCGGATGCGGGACACGTTTCGTCGCGGCGGCCTCGTGCGCCAGCCTGATCGTCTCGTACACCGAGTCGACGGTAAGGAGCGACGGCACATCGCGCCAGGCGACGTGCAGGGTCGTCATGGCGACCCGGAACCGGCCCCAGACCATTGCCATGCGGGTGTCGGCCACGCCGGCGAGCGCGCACAACATGTCGGTATGTCCCGAGAAACGGGAACCGGCCAGCCTGATGGCCTCCTTGCCGATCGGCCCGGTGACCATGCCGGCACAGATTCTTGCGGCGCACAGGGCGTGCGCGGCCTCGATCGCGGCGAGGGCGGCTTCCCCGCCCTCGCGGCAGATCGCGCCGGCCCTGAACGGGCCAGGATGCCCGGTATCGAGAAGCTTGACGCCCGGAGCATCCGGATCGAAGGCCCCGTTGCGGTCGCCGGGAGCCCAGCGCGGAACGGCCAGGCCGGCGGAACGATACGCAGCTTCGATCGAGGCACGCGGCCCGACGACGATGAGTCTGCCGGCAATGTGGGCCGGAACTTTCGTAAGCGCTTTCGCGGCGACCTCCGGCCCGATTCCGCAGGGATCACCCAGGGTGAGGGCGAGCATCGGAACGGCGCTCCGTCGCTTCGCCGCGATCGTTTCAGGAACGTTCATGCGCCTGCTCCAGCTCGATGCGAAGGATTCCGTCGAATGGGTCGACCTGCCGGAACCTGACCATCAGCCGCTGACCGGGCATGACGTCAAAGGACGGCTTGCGCGTATGCCGGAAGTCGGCCGTCTGTTCGACATACACCGTCAGATCGTTGTTTCCTACGTCGACAACGACGCCGGGAGTCGTATCGCGGCCGGCGGCCTGTTCCTGTTTCAGATATTTCAGCAGATAATACCACTCACGATTTTTCATGACCTCGTCGCTCGTGCGCACGGCCTCTTCTGCCATCATGGCCGATTGCTCGAGTCCCGTCCGGTCGAGGGGCGGAGCGCCGCCGGCCAGCACCGACTTGATCTGCCGATGCAGCAGCAGATCGCCGTACCGGCGAAGTGGTGAAGTGATCTGGCAGTATGGCTCGATGCCGAGCGCGCTGTGTTTCCCCGATTGGACAGTCACGACGGTTTTCTTGAACTTTCTGAGCGCCGCGAAGAAGGCGACGGGCTCGAACGTTTCGGGCACCACGACCTGCTCGTCGGGGGCGTCTTGGATGCGGTACAGGCATGCGATCTCCCTGTCCCGGCACCAGGCCGCCGCGACGTGGTTCGCCCAGATCATGAACTCGGCCACCATATCCTGGGTCGGACTGTTCAACGGCCTCCATCCCAGTTTGACGAGGTCGCCGTCGAGGCTGATCTTGCGCTCGGGCTGGCGTTCGAAGACGAGCGCACCGTTCTTCCGCCGCCGTGCGCGAAGCAATCCGGCAAGCCGGACCGCCGCATCGAGGTCGCCGTTGCCGGCGGCGTATAACTTATCGGCAGATATATAATCTGTCGCATGCGTGACGCGGATCACCGTTTCTTCGATCGCCGTGTGGATCGTCTCCCCGCTGGGGTCGAAGTGCATGCGCACCGTGAGGGCGAGACGATCCGCATCCTGGTTGAGACCAAGAGACTCTTCCGAAAGGACCGGCGGCAGCATCGGGATGTTGCCGTCGGGGAGATACAGTGTCGCCCCTCGTCGACACGCTTCGTGTTCGAGCGGCGACCCGGGCGTGATGAACGTTGCGGGATCGGCGATATGCACCTCGAGAATGAACCCGTCGTCCTTGTCCGGCGAGATCGAAAACGCGTCGTCACGGTCCCGCGTCCCCTCCGAGTCGATCGCCCAGGTCGGAACGCCGCGCCGGTCGCGCCTGTTCGCCGGATCGACCGGCTGGGCGGCGATGTTCCCGGCCACCGCGAGGATATCCTCTGAAAACGCCACGGGAATGCGGTATTTCCGCAACAACAGATGCTCGTCGGACTCGAACACGCCGATGCGCACCAGATAGGCGAACAGTTTCCGGTCCTGCGCGATGCCGGCCCGATCCAGCAGATCCCACAGTTTTTTCGGGACGGGAGCCTCGCTTCCGAACACCGCGGCGTTGATGAGATGATCGACGACCGCGGCGATGTTTTCCGGAAGGGGTTGTCCGGGCTTTGGCTGCTGCCTGAGCGCGGCAACCAACTCGTCATCCTCACGTTCCTGCTCGAGCCGTTTTTTTTCGCGCGCGACGGCCGCCTCGGCCTCTTCGACCGGAACCGGGACCCAGCCCTCTTTGCGCGCCTTGAAATACCAGGGGTCGGCATGCAGTCTTCGCAGCACCGCCGCCTCGAAATCGTCGTCGGCCGGACTGGCCAGAAACTCGGCAAGCTCGCGGAGCGCGTAGGGACGCTGGTCTTCGGCGAGCAGCGAGTGCAGGCCGGCAAGATCGATGCCAGCGGCCAGTTCCGACCGCTTCCGGTCGATGCGCTGGGCGCCCTCGAACGCGGCGTCCAGGTCCGAAACTCCGACGCGCGACGGGCCGCCGGAATGGATGATGCTCCGCTCGGTTACCGTCGTTTCCTTGCGATTGAGGAGAAGCACCCTGACGCCCTTCGCGGAAACCGACAGGACGACGCCCATCGTTGGGATGCGTTCTTTGCTGTCGAATTCAACAATACTGCCGGCTATAATTGACATGGTTCGGGTTTCTTCCTGGAACGTGTTTTCCACCTGGCCGGGGGAAGGGGTATTGTATCACCTTCCGTCACTCCACGAAGCACCGGGAAACGGTCATTTTTTCGACGACAGCAGAAAAAACACGATGATCAGCCCGAGCAGCGGATGCGCCGTGATGACCGGCACCAGCACGATCGCAAGCAGAAGGCTTCCGCAACCGCAATTGCCGGCCCTCACCGAATGAGGTCGTGTCAGCCGATTCGGCACATTCAGGGCCTTCTCAGGTTGCCGGCGACGCTCGCGAACCAGGACCGGACGGCATCCGCCGCTTCGCGATACGCCTGGGCCGCGATTTCCCTGTTTTCGGCTTCGTCGGTGACAGAGGGCTTCTCGACGGCATACGAGCCGGCTTCCTGACGGAGATGCACGGGCCGGAATCCGGTGGATCCCACGCTGAAGGGCCGGCTTGGGATAAGCAGTATCAGCAGGGGGTCGAGGTCCGTCGTGTCTCCGTATGCCGCAGAGGCTTCGCCGGCCGCATGAAGGCTGGTACCGGCGCGAGGGGGATACAGTCCCGTGAGGGAACCGATCGCCGGAGCCACGAGCGCGGCGCGTGCCTCCTCGTGCCGGTATGGCTGCCGATCGTCGCGCCACTCTTCCAGCGCGATTGCCAGGGGCTCGCCCATCAACGACCGCTCATGTCGGGTGAAGCTGATCAGACGCCAGGCGAGATGGCTCCGCTCGCCGCCGGACCAGTTCGAAACGTCACGCCAGTCGCCGCTCTTCATCGACTCGAATCTGCTCCGCAGCTGACGGGTGAACGCCTGGTGCCTTTTCTTGTCGGCCTCGATGCGTGACTCGGCCTGCGCCCCCGTCGCGAGGGCCAGAAACCGAGAGGCGGAAGCCAGATCGGGAGCGATGTGAATGAACAAAAACTCGAGCAGGCGCGTCGCCTCGTGTGGATCGTTTACGAGTGCGGATCTCGTACACCCGGCAAGCTCCCGCACGATCTCGAGCCGCAGGGGCGTGAACCCACACCGCCCGCTGTCAGGCAGGTCGTCGGCGAGACCGAAGGGGATCGCACGGGATGACGCCGGCCGGGTAAGCCGCCGCAATCGAAGATTGAGATATGAAAGAACCGACTCGGGGCGGTTCACCTTCTCGACACGGATATCCTCGATCAGGATCAGGAAAAGTTCGGTCAGGATCTCTCTGCACCGGTCGGTGAACGACAAGCACGATCTCTGCCAGAACCGGGCCTGATCCATCACGAAGGGCCCGAACGCGGTCAACAGCCCGTCGACGCCGCGGTCCGGCGCGGCAAGAAACGAAGACAACGCCTGTTCGAGCGTCGCATCCCGCATGATCCTCACCTCGAACGTTATGTGAACCAAGTATAGCGGCTGCCCAACGTTTTTTTCATCTTTTTTTTCCCCGACCCGGCCGGTCGGCTGATGTATGGGTGACGACCGACGAACGGAGGATAAACGACATGATGTGCTGCAACGAGTGCCCGTTTCACCCGACCCTCGGAAACGCCGTCGAGCGCTGTCCGAATCCCGTCTGTTCCGCATCCGGCCACCAGTGCCGCGACGGCTACTGCGCCCTCACGGTGCGGGAGCGATGTTTCCAGGACCAGTTCGTCATCAGCCGTCTCTACCAGGAGCACCCGCTCGCGATCCGACTCGCGGAACATACCTTCGAAACCGCCTGCCTCCGGCGCGACCGGCCTCTTCTCCTGTCGCTGCTCCATGCAGCCACGCCGGAGTTACGCCGAACGTTCTGGAAGCGCCTCCACGAGTTTCAGCCGCGCATCCTCTGGATGCTCAACCCCGTCTTCGCCGCCGCCGGCCTGTCGCCGGTTCCCTCGCTTCAGGGTCTCGGTCCGCGCGAAGATGCGTATATGGAAGCCCTGTATGCCAACCCCTACGCCGGACGGTTCCTCTTCCCGCCCGATCGCGAACCGCCCCAGCCCTGGATCACGTCCGGCCGTGCAACCGCCGGATCGCTGAACGCCTGAAGGAGGCTTCGATCATGATGTGCTGCGCCCAGTGTCACCTGCGACCGAAATCCCGGTTGAACGATGACCGCGCGGGAACTGCCGGGAGAACCGCGTACACCCGCCCCTCTCTGCCGGAAGGCCTGTTCGTCTGCCTTTCTCCCCACTGCCCGCGCCCCGGAACGGCAACCGACACCTTCGAAAACGTCGCATTCGAAGCCGTTCACGCGTGTCCAGACTGTCCTCAGCGGCAGAAGGTCGATCTCTGCCCACACGACCTCTGGGTCATGACCGGTCTCCCGCGTGGAGACGAGTTTGCCGCCCGGACAGCCCATCACACGCTCGACACCGTTGTTTCATGTGAATCAGAGGAGCTGACCTGCGAGTTGTTCCTGAATGCCGAAGCCGAGACGAGAAGGGAATTGTGGCACCGCATGACGGCCTGCCATCCCGACCGCCTCGATCTGTTGAATCAGGTCTTCGAGCGCCTCGGCCTTTCCCCTCTCGACAAAGGCCAGTGGCCCGACCGCATCTCCGACTACCGTCTCGCCATCGCCTGAAAAGCATCAAAGTGTCGATCTGCGATAGAATGAACCGCGCGAAGACACGAAGACCTTTTCACCACAGTGACACCCAGGCACAGAGATCGGTCACCACGAAAAGACAAGGAAATCTTCATACGAATATCAAGATTCTCCCTGTGCCTCCATGTTTCTTCTGTGGCACGTCTCTCTTCAACATCCACCATGGCAGAAAACACATATAATTATTCATATATATTATCGCGCCTGATATCCGGCGGACAGACCGGCGTCGATCGGGCGGCGCTCGACGTCGCTCTCGAACTCGGCATTCCCTCGGGAGGTTGGTGTCCCGCCGGCAGGCGCAGCGCCCGCGGCCCGATCCCGGCCCGGTATCCGCTCGTCGAGACGGAAACGGCAGCGTATCCCCAGCGGACGCGGCAGAACATCCGCGACTCGGATGCCACGCTGGTGATTACACGGGGCGGGCCGGCAGGCGGAACGCTGTTGACAATACGTCTCGCCGAACGGCTGAAACGCCCCTGCCTCGTGATCGATCTTTCGGTACGGCGCCTGCAGGCCGCGCGCACCGCTGTCCTCGAATGGCTTCAGAAGATGCGCCCGGCTGTCCTGAACGTCGCGGGGCCGCGGGCCTCGGAATCTCCCGGGCTCGGCCGAAGCGTGCGCGCCATCCTGCGCGACGTTCTCGCCCCGCCTCCGCCCGGGTCTCCTCTCGTGTCGTGGCCTCCGAAACGGCCTCGCACGCCGAAGCTCCCGGGAATGGCCGAATGAACCGGGGCTTCAGCCGTTCGGGAGCTGGGGAATGCCCGATCCGCCGGGCAGTTTGAGCATCTCTTCGCGCACCTGGCGTTTCATATCTTCGGGGAGGCGCGACTCGTAGATCGAGATGATCTCGAGGCCGTCGCGGTGCAGGGCTTCGGCTTCGGCGAACATCTTCCCGAGCTGGTCGAGCGTGCGTTTCAAATCATCGGAAAGCTGTTTTTCTATACTGCCCCATTTTGAAACGAGTGTCGCGTTCAGCTTCTGGTTGTGCTCGAGAAGTTTGTAGATGAGCATCTGCGGATTGCCCTGGGAGGCGCCCTTGAACTCGGCGAACTTGAGCCCCATCTCCTGCTTCCAGGCTTTCAGCGACTCGAGTTCTGCCAGCAGCGAACGGATCTGCTCGTCTTTCTCGTCGAGTTTCTGTTTGAACGAATCCTCGATACGCTTTGACTGCTTGTAGAGATCTTCCGACAGGCTGGCGCGGGCGCCCTCGTGTTCCGATTTGACGGCTTTCAGCTCGCGCTCGGCCTGTTCGCGGATCATCCCGATCTCGCGATTCTTGAAATACAGCCCGATCTTGGCGCCGATCGTGAACAATGCGGTGATGACGAGTACAAAGAGAATGGCTGATACGGTATCCATGGAGCCCCCGTCGATGATGAGAAATGACCGGCCCCGAAAGCTCCTGCAGCTTCCGGGGCCGGGAAATTACGCGAACGTGATGTCGCCGCTCGTGCTGAGGACGTTGAACGAGGCGCCGGTCGTGCCGGACTCGGCGACGGTCCCGGCGCCGCCGGCCTGTTTCGAGATACCCTGCCAGCGGATTTCCATGTCGCCTGTGCGGGTGCCGGCATCGATGCGGCTCCATGGGCCCTGCGCACGCTCGATCGCCACGTCGCCCGATGTCGTCTCGACCATCACGGCCGTCGCGTCGTTGACATCGGCGTCGATGATCAGCACATCGCCGGAAACGCTGTGAATTCCGACGTTCGCGAGCCGAACACCTTTCAAGATCACGTTGCCCGAGGTCGTCCGCAGCTTGCCCCGAACGGCGCCGCTCTCGAGGGAGATGTCGCCGCTCACGCTGTCGACGCCGCCATCTTCGAACTCGACGTGACGCAGCACGACGTCGCCGCTGATCGTCTGGATCTGACCGGCGGTGAACGCCCCGGCGACCTTGACGGAGGCCGTATCGGTTTCTATATCAAGACAAATACCCTTCGGAAGCGTCAGCTCCATCTCGAGAATCGCCTTCACGGGTGCGGAGCGGCTGATACCGATGACGGCCGTGTCATGCTCGATCCGGATCCCGTTTTCGCGGAACCAGACCGTGGGCGTGGTCGTTCCCAAGGCCGAACGGCTGATCCGCCCGCGCACCTTCAGCGCGAACGCGCTGCCTTCGAGAACCCGCACGGAGCCGAACAGGTTCTCGATGCGGCATCTGCGACACGAGGAAACCGCCGCCGGCTCGGCGAGGTCGACGTCGATCTCGACGCCGTCGAGAGGCTGGCCGCGCATGTGGGCAAAATCGTTGAAGGCCGACCCGACCATCGTCTGCATCCAGCCGCCAAACTCCTTCATGCGTGTTTTCAATTCCCGGCTTGGCGGCTCGATCTTGCGCATCGCGTCGCGCATCGTTTTCTGCACGCTGTCGGCAAATTTCGAGATTTCCTCCGTCAGCGGAGGCCGCGTCGGTGACGAAGGCTGCTGCTCCTGCGCACCGGTTTTCTGCTTTTCATCCCGTTCGAGTGCGGCAAGCAACTCCTCCGACTGCTCGACGGTGATCTTTCCCTCGGCAAGCATGGCCAGAATTCGTTTGCGGGCTTCAGACATGCGTCCTCTCCTCCTTGTTCGACCGGCTTCGCTCGTCACGAACCCGATGTCATTCTCTCAATTCTACCACGATCCTCCTCCGACCCCGGAACGCCATCCACGGAATTCGCAGAATTCGAATTTCCATTCTCCTGCGGCGCAGTGAGGGGTGAAACCAGCCCATCCAGACCATTGGGATCAGGAAAGCACCTCGATGCTCTCTCTCCG
This sequence comes from Candidatus Ozemibacteraceae bacterium, assembly GCA_017998915.1. Taxonomy (GTDB): domain Bacteria; phylum Muiribacteriota; class Ozemobacteria; order Ozemobacterales; family Ozemobacteraceae; genus MWAR01. The sequence continues at coordinate 928 of JAGOCE010000125.1, read as the reverse complement.
GCAACCGGCTTCAGCAAGTCGCTCCAGGGCACACTCGAGAGCCCCACGGGAGATGTCGCCTCCCGCCCACGTCCTGCCGAGCCGTTCGGCCGCGACGAGCGTCGTCCCGCTCCCGCAGCACAGATCCGCGACCGCTTCTCCGGGCGCGCTCAGGGCGCTTACGATCCGCTCCAGCAAAGCCAACGGCTTTTGCGTGGGGTAGCCCGTCCGCTCGGGCGAGTTGGGGTTGATGATCGGAATGTCCCAGACGTCGTCGACGGGCGTTCCGAGCGGATGCGCCCGGTATTTTTTCCCGCTTTTCGACGTCACGCCCCGCAGCAGGAAACCCGAGTCGGCCTTGTAGGGAACCCGCACGGCATCGGCGTCGAAAAACGGCATTCCGCCCGCCGCATACCAGAGAATCGTGTCATGCTTGTTCGAAAACCTGCTCCGGGACCGCCCACCGCCGGTGTAATGCCAGACGATCTCGTTGACGAAGGCATCCTCGCCCATCAATTCATCGAGCATCACCTTTGCATAGTGAACGGCATGAAAGTCCAGATGCAGCACCAGGTTCCCTGACGGCACAAGAAGCTGAAGAACGGCTTCCAGACGTTCACGCAGCCAGGGAAGATACGACGAGAGACGCCCGGGCCACGTGTCCGGGTATCGCCATTCCGACCGTGTCCCGACCCGCATCCTTCCCGTCAGGAACGGCGGATCAAGGTAGACGAGCCGAAACGCACGTTTCTGAAGTCGCGCTGCCACTTCCAGCATGTCTCCTAGAAACAGGCTTCTGAACCTATCTGCATTCATCTGCGGTTCACTCCGGTTCCCGTTTTGAGAAACGGCCGCCGCCCGAACGGGCGACGGCCGCACATGAACCGGGTTCGCTCAACAGGCGCCGAGGCGGGGGGCCAGGTAGGCCTGGAGCTGGTCGATGGCGACG
>JAGOCE010000124.1 GCA_017998915.1 Candidatus Ozemibacteraceae bacterium | reverse complement strand
CGCGTCACTCGTCACGGCGATCAACGGCGTCCCGAAGAAGAGCGAATACCGACTGTACCATATCAAGACCGCGTCCGGCGGGGATGACCCGGCATCTATCGGGGAAGTCACCCGGCGCCGGTTCACACGCAGGCTCGAGGAAGGGAGTCAACTGTGCGACCTGTATGTGGTCGACGGGGGCATCACCCAGGTGCGCGCCGCCCGGGCTGTGCTCGACGAACTCGGCATTGACCGCGAGGTCTGGGGTCTCGCGAAAAAAGAGGAACTGCTCGTCCCGCCGGAAGGCGATCCCGTTCGGTTGCCGCATACCTCGTCGGCTCTGCGAATGCTCGTGAAACTCAGGAACGAAGCACACCGGTTCGCGAACACCTTCCAGAAGAAGGTTCACGGCAAGTCGCTGATGCGCTCGTCCCTGCTGAACCTTCCCGGCGTCGGCGCAAAAACAATCCGGAAGATCATCGACGCGTTCGGTTCGGTCCTCAGGGCTTCGGAAGCCGGAGCGGAAGAGATTTCCCGCCGCGCCGGCATTTCGCTGAAATCCGCGAAACTCGTATCAGCCGCCCTTGCCACGAAAAAGCCATCGATCGGATGAATCTTTTCTGGTAGAATCACCGTCGCCGGTTTCGAACCGGTCATGAAAGACGGGACGTGGTGACGTGTATCATTATCTCCGAGAGGTTGCGATCCTGCTTGTCGTCACAGGCTACATTGTGAGCGGAGTCGCCTTGTATGACGATTTCCAGGCAGACAGGCTCCAGGACGCATGGAAATATGTTCTGTATCCTCTCGGGTTGTTGGTGCTTCTTCCTTTCAAGGTCATCTTCTTCCTCCTGCGTTTTGGTCGTTTCCCTACGGACCGGGATCGCCCTCTGGACTTTTTCGATCCGCCGTCCGAACCTTCCGTTCAGCATCCTGCAGGCGTCGACCGCCCCACCAGGCGGAAACGACGAAAGAAGCGGATCCAGGATGATTCGCCCGTTGATCACCCGCCGGCACCGTAGAAGAACTTCATGCAGCGACGTCTCTTCATAGTATTATTATTGATATATACGCTTTTTCCCTGCAGAGGAAATGCCGGCTCTGCCGTTCCGGCGAGTTTCTCGGAGCGACTACTTCGCGAAGCGTTTTCGGCAGCGTTTCGGGACCCCGAGGAGTTTCGTGCGACGGGGTTGTTCGAGAAGCTCGGGTATACCCCGGACCAAGTCAGGGCGATGGCCGAGATCACGCCACGGCCAGCGTCACTTTCGGTCGAGGCCAAGCCGGCTGGCGACGCTTCAGGGTCGTTCCATCTGATTCGCGTCACGTGTTCGGAAGTGCAGTATTACAACCTGACGATCGATCATGCGGGGTTCGAGTTTCCCGATGTACGGATCGACCCCGAAGCGCTCGTGAAAGGGCATCTGCGGTTTCTTTCTGCCGGACGCATCGATATCGACACGCATGTATCCGCTGGCGACATACTCAAGGTATTCCGGTTTTTCGCGAAGGCCCAGCGCCTTTCCCAGATGTCCCTCCGGATTGCGCCAAAGGAGACGGTCCTGACGGGCAATGTCCGGAAGGGAATTCTCGTCGCGAGGTTCCGTGTCAACGGGCAACCGAAGCTCATATCGACGGACCGGATCGCTTTCGACTGCCGGAAGATGGACATCAACGGCGTTCCCCTTCCCGCCGCAGCTATCAGGGCGATGTTCTCCCGCATCAACCCCGTCTTCGACGCCAGGAAAACCTGGCTGAATCTGAAACTCCGGGAAATGGGCGTCGAAAGCGGGTTTGTCGCGACGAAAGCCACGATTCACCCGGCGCAGGCCACGGCCGCGTCGGCAACTTCCATCATTCCGCGAGGATGACCATGCCCAGCCCACGACGCATTCACCGCATCGCAACGTCCCTACACAATCGTCAGACGGACATCATCGTCGCGCTCGACGGGGTTCATGATCCCCACAACGTCAGCGCGATCCTACGCACCTCCGACGCTGTTGGCGTCGACAGGGTCATCTGGCGGCCCGATCCCGAGGCAAAGTGGGTGAATCCCGAGGTCACGCGTGGTTCGGAACGGTGGGTGGCTCTTGACGATTTCGACGACTTTCTCGGCGAGATGCTGAAATTCAAAAACGCAGGGTACAAGATCGCCGCAACCCATCTCGCGCACAACGCCGTCGATTTCCGTAAGATCGACTGGACGAAGCCATGGATCGTCGTCATGGGAAACGAGCATCGTGGATGCACAGACGAAGTGCTCGAAATCGCCGACGAAAATATATACTTACCTATGTATGGTCTCGTCCAGAGCCTCAACGTCTCGGTGGCGACGGCGGTCACCCTGTATGAGATCCAGCGCCAGCGCGAGGCCGCGGGCATGTATGGCCAAATGCGCTCCCGAGAGCATGTCGAGCACATGATGAATCGCTGGAAACTCGATATCGAGGGTTTCACCATCGACGAATTACTTGCATATCCGGAAGGGCCGCGTCCCGATGGCCCTGAAGACCATCAGGACGGAAGGCTCGTTCCTCGCAAACGAAAAAAAGGCTCTCCGACAAACGATCAATCGCATGAAAGGAACAATGTATGAATCCAGGAAAACCAGGATACTCCTTTTTCAGAGAACTTCATGTCGAGGGGCATCTGATCGATTCGGGCATCATGTCGGCCTGCATGGATCTGATCATCAAGAACGAGGGCGAGTACGAGATCCACGAGTTCGTCGTCGGAAAGTCCCACGAACAGCCGTCCCGGGCACGATTCACCGTGTTCGGCAGGACGGAGGCAGAGCTTCAGACGCTCTGCGAGGGTCTTCACGGGCACGGCTGCCAGCCGGTCGTCGAAGAGAATGCGGTTCTGAAACCGGCTTCGCATGACTGGGTCGTCCCCGAAGATTTTTACGCCACGACGAACCACCTGACGGAGGTCCGTCTCGACGGCGTGTGGTACAAAGCGCGGAATCAGCGGATGGACGCCGTTCTCGTCTGCTCGAAGCAGGGAAGCGGTTGGGATATCGTCTGCCGCAAGTTCCGCGACGTGAAGGCCGGCGATCAGATCGCCTGCGGCATACGCGGCATCCGCATCAAGCCAGAATCAAAGGAGCGCGATCGGGAAGAGTTCGCGTTCATGAACAGCGAGGTCAGTTCCGAACGCCGTGTCCGGATCGCAGTGAAAAAGATCGCCCAGACGATCATCGACAAGCGGAAAAACGGCGGCAAGCTCGGCATCACGCTCGGTCCCGTCGTTGTACACACGGGCGGCGCCGAGTATCTCTCGCGCATGATCCGCGACGGGTACGTCGATTTCATCCTTTCCGGCAACGCCTCGGCGGTACACGATATCGAGCAGAGTCTTTTCAGAACGTCGCTTGGCATCGACATCGAAAGCGGCGAACCGGTCGAGGACGGGCATCGCAACCATCTGCGGGCCATCAACGAGATCTTCCGGTGCGGATCGGTGAAGAAAGCCGTCGAGCAGGGCGTTCTGACGCATGGCATTTTCTACGAGTGCGTGAAGCGAAACGTTCCGTTCGCGCTCGCTGGAAGCATCCGCGACGACGGCCCGCTTCCCGAGGTGCATACCGACATGGTCGACGCGCAGAAAGCCTATTTCGAGCTGATGCAGGGGTGTACCGTCATGCTCATCCTCTCGACGATGCTTCACGGTATCGGCGTCGGGAACATGCTTCCCGGGTGGGTCAAGACGATCTGCGTCGACATCAACCCCGCGGTTGTCACGAAACTCGCGGACCGCGGTTCCCACCAAACGATCGGCATCGTAACCGACGTCGGCAGCTTCCTTGCCGCGCTGTACCACGAACTGAAGAAACTCGACCCGGGAACCGCTTCCGCCTGAGGAAGAAAACTTTTCACTCCCGGACGAAAATTCGTTAAGAAACCCGCGCTTCCGGCCGAAGAGGGAAAAAGCGGACCGGATATACCCTCCATCCGCGCGTCGATCGGGCGCATACAGGGTATAGGCGCTCGGGCGCCGGCACGTCAGGGAGTCGTTCGATATGGGCGAATACAAGGAAGCTGTTCGCGAGTGGGTCAAAGATTTCGTGAAGGCGCTGATCTTTTTCGTCATCCTGCAGACGTATTTTTTGCAGGGTTTCGTCATCGAAGGCGCCTGCATGGAGCCCCAATTGAAGTCGCACGAGAAGATTCTCGTCAACAAGATGATCTATCACCTGCGTAAGCCATCGCTTGGTGAAGTCGTCGTCTTCACGTTCCCGCTCGACCCCAAGAAAGATTTCATCAAGCGTGTCGTTGGCGGGCCGGGTGACCTTCTCGAGGTTCGAGACGGGTATCTGTATCGAAATGGCGTCCGTGTATCGGAGCCGTTCGTGAAAGAGTATGTGTTCGGCTCGTATGGCCCGTTGCGCGTTCCGAAGGACAAGATCTGCGTCATGGGCGACAATCGGAACAATTCTCATGACAGCCGGGCGTGGGGCTTTCTCGATGTCACCCAGGTTAAGGGGCGCGCCGAGTTCAAGTTCTGGCCCCCATGGGACATGGGGTCGATCCCTGCGATTCCCTACTGATGCGGAGTTTCATTTGACATGATCGATTTGCAGCGATACAATGAAAGCGGTTCCGGGCGCCAGACGCACGAGACCATTCAAACACGAGGGAGCGGTCAGGTGACCACGAGATTGGCTCAGCAACATTTCCGGTGTCCCACCTGTCTCGCCGAGTTCGATGCGAACATCGTCGAGGCAGTCAGCCACCAGGGCCAGGATTCGGATTTTTATCCTCATTACATCGGGGACGACCCTCTCGAACACTTCCTCGTGCAGTGTCCGACCTGCCTGTTTTGCGCGTACCCAGACGATTACGGCAAGGCAGACGATCTCGAATCGATCAGCCAGGCTCGTATTCGCGAAATACTCGAGCAGCCCCTTGCGAAAAAACTTCCGAAAGTCGCCCAGATGTATTATCTGGCGGGAAAGCTGTACGAATTTCTGAAAAAGAATCCATACCATATCGGGAACCTGTATCTGCGCGGGTCCTGGGTTTGCCGCAAATCCGACAACCGGAAAGCCGAGATCGAGATGCAGCAGCTCGCGGTCAAATTTCTTCGCGTTTCCGTCGAGCGCTCGACCGTCGCCAACCCCGACAACCTGCCTGTCGTGACGTATCTCGTCGGCGAGTTGTATCGCAGGCTCGAGGACAAGTCGCAGGCACGCGAGTGGCTGAACAGCGTCGAGGAAGTCCTCATCGACCAGGACCAGCAGTGGATTCTCGAGCTCGCCAAGAAGCAAGCGGAACTGAACGAGCATTTCATCAATTAACATCCGCATACGATCGTGGAACGAACGGGGTGAAAAACCCCGTTTTTTTCTCTCATCAGAACCGCGCATCGTTCCGATAGCAGGGAACCGGGAGAGATAGCAGCATGCGCGTTCTTCTCGTTTCTGACATTCACTCGAACATCGAAGCTCTTACAGCAGTCATCGAAGCTGCGGACCTGTCGCGATTCGACGCGGTCTGGTGCGCCGGCGACGTGACGGGATACGGCCCGAACCCGGACGAATGCGTCAAATTCTTTTCGGGCCTGCCCCGTCTGAAAATCGTCATGGGGAATCATGATTCGGTCATTTCGAAAGTCTCCGCGCCGATCGGATTCAATCCCAACGCGATCAATGCCGCACTGAAGAACATCGAGTCGATCACCCCCGAGTCGCAGCAGTGGCTCGCGGAGCTCGAGCCATCCCTCCGGATCGATCCGGAGGTGATTCTCGTTCACGGGAGCCCTCTCGATCCGGACGAGTATCTGCTGTCTCTTGAACTCGCGATCCCTTCGCTTTCCTCGATGGCGACGTCGGGCATCCGAGTGGGACTGTTCGGCCATACCCACATGCCAGCCGTCTACGCCTTCGACAAAGCCAACGACCAGTATTTCGAGGAGCCTGTCAAAGCCGACAAGGATATCGAGCTCAATATAACAAACGATCTCGTTTATCTCGTCAATCCCGGCTCCGTCGGCCAGCCGAGGGACGGTGATCCCCGAGCATCGTTCATGGAACTCGAGATACTCGAGCACCGCATTATCGTGCGGAACAGGCGCGTCTACTACAAGATCGCCTCGTGCCAGGAGAAGATGCGCGAGAGGAAGTATCCGGAAGTTCTCATCAATCGGCTAAACTACGGATGCTGAAACGCCGTTCAGAATATCATTTATCGTATATATCTAACGGAGTATATTGGTGATCAAGGCAAGAGTGAAATATGCGGATGAAAAAGGCCGCATGCAGGAGTTCGTGCGCGAGGTCGAATCGATCGAGGAACTCCGAACGGCCCTGACCGATCACGGTTGCTACGTCCTGCGGATCGACGAGGAGCCGAAAAGCTGGACGGAGCATTTTTCCGAAGTCCTGCAGTTGAGGCGCGGCGTCGGCATCCGCGAACTGATGGAGTTCACCCGCTTGCTGCGGACGCTCGTGAAATCGGGCCTTCCACTAAAGGAGGCGCTCGACCTTCTCGTCGAGGATGCGCCGCCCGGGGCCCTCTCAAACGCCGTCAGGGCCGTCAGCCGCGACGTCGGGGAAGGGGTTTCGTTCAGCCAGGCGCTCGCCCGGCATCCGCACGTCTTTCCGGACATCTTCGTGAAAACGGTCGTCGCCGGCGTCGCGGCGGGCGCGCTCGAGAGCGTGCTCGAACGGATGTCATCATATTACGCAGGTATTCTCGAGATCCGAGGCAAGATCGTGAACGCCCTTATCTATCCGGCCGTGCTGCTGCTGGTATCGATCGCGGCCGTCGCTTTCATGATGGTGAAGGTCGTTCCCGAGTTCACGGATCTGTTCCAGAATCTGGAGGTTCCCCTTCCCCCATTCACGGTGTTCGTATTGGGTGCTTCAGGTCTGCTCGCAGAGTGGTTCTGGCTCGTCATCGCGGCCGTCGTCGGGTTGTTCGTGGCATTCCGGAAGTATACCGCGACGATTGCCGGAAGAACGCATGTGGACGGGCTGAAGCTTTCCATTCCCATGATCGGTACCCTTGAAGAGAAGATGGGCTTCAGTCAGTTCGCGCGAACGCTCGCCACGATGGTCGAGGGTGGGATTCCCCTCATGCAGAGCCTGTCGGTCGTGATCGACAGCCTCGAAAACCGGGCTCTCGCCCTGAGGCTCGCCAATATTCCTGAATCTATTGAACGAGGCGACAGCTTCGCGCAGGCGCTGAAGTCGGTCCCGCAGGTCCCGCGCATGGTGCCGCGCATCGTCAAGGTCGGCGAGGAGTCGGGCAATCTCGGGGAGATGCTCAACGGGCTCGCGGATCATTACGATGAGGAGATCGACAATCTCACCTCGTCGCTCACGAGGCTGATCGAACCGATGCTTTTCCTGCTGATGGCCGTCGTCATCGGCTCCATCATCGTCGCCCTTCTGCTGCCGGTCCTGACCGCCGCGACGAACATCCGCTGACCACGGGAGAGAAAAGAATGGACCCTCTACGACAGTTTCTCCTTGACCATCATCTGATCGGGAAAGACGCTCTTTCGAAGCTGGAAGGACGCGCTGATCGCGAGAACAAACCTCTTTCCGACCTCATCGCCGAGGATGCCTCCGTCGATCCCAAAGCCCTTCATCGCGCCTTCGTCAAGCTGTTCATGAAGAAGCCTCCGTTCGAGATCCTTCTCGAAATGAATCTGATCACCCCCGACCAGCTCCGGAAGATCGAGGATGAGTTCGGGGCTCCTCCCGCCGACCTCGGCCGCATCCTTCTCGAGCGAAAGATCATCACCGAGGAGCAGTTTGCCCAGGCGGTCGCCCGGGAACTCAGCCTCGAATACGTCGACCTGACGAGCTACAAGATCGACGACAATCTTTTCAACAGCGTCGATGTCGCCCTGATGCGCACCTACTCGTTCATCCCGGACTCCCGGACCGACAAGGAGTTCGTTCTGATCATGTCAGACCCGGGAAACGTCGACGCGATCGAAGAACTCGAGGTCAAACTCGGCCTTCCGGTCCTTCCGAAGGTCGCCTCGCTTCACGCGATCCAGAAGCAGTTGTCGCTGATGATCGAGACGAGTCTCGACTCGAAGCTCGTTCTCGCCGACATGGACAATATCCAGCCGCTGGAACTCGTCGTCGAGAAGGAGAGCGCTGAAGATGCAGCCCCCGGCCTCGCGATCAGCGAGGAAGTGAGCCAGGAGGCGCCCGTCGTGAAAATGGTCGACTCGATCCTCCTCAAGGCCGTGCGCAAGAAATCAAGCGATATACATTTTGAAGTATATGAATCACAGCTGAAAGTGAAGTTCCGGATCGACGGCGTGCTGCACGAGATCTTTTCCGACGTCGAGCCACGACAGCGAGCCCCGATCATCTCACGGCTCAAGGTCATGGCCCAGCTCGACATCGCCGAAAAGCGCATTCCTCAGGACGGCCGGTTCAAGCTGAAAATCGACGACAGAGCCGTTGACTTCCGCGTCTCGGTGCTTCCCTCGATCTTCGGGGAAACCGTGGTGCTGCGCATTCTCGACAAATCGTCGCTGGGCCTGGACATCCAGAAGGTCGGGCTCCAGGGAAACGATCTTCTGGCCTTCCAGCGCAACGTGAAGAAACCGTACGGCATGGTGCTGGTGGCGGGGCCGACGGGGTCGGGCAAGACAACGACACTGTATTCGGCCATCAAATACGTGAAGACGCCTGAAGACAAGTTCATCACGATCGAGGACCCGGTTGAATACCAGCTTCCAGATATCGTCCAGATTCCCGTGAACGAGAAGAAGGGACTGACGTTCGGCTCCGGTCTCCGGTCGATCGTCCGGCAGGACCCCGACGCGATCATGGTCGGCGAGATCCGCGACCAGGAAACGGCTCAGATCGCCGTCAACGCGGCCCTGACGGGGCATCTCGTGATGAGTTCCATCCACGCGAACAACGTCATCGACGCGATTTCGCGACTGACGAACATGGGAATCGACCCCTACGAGTTCGTCAGCTCGTTCAATCTGATTCTCTCCCAACGCCTGATCAGGCGCATCTGCCCGAACTGCAAGACCGACGACGACACGATCACCGATGAGATGAAGCGCCTCAACATCGATTTCGAAGAACATGCGTCCGCGGCGTTCAAGAAGGGCGCAGGCTGCCGGTATTGCCACAAAACCGGGTATCAGGGCCGGTTTGGCATCTTCGAGGTTCTCGAGATGACGCCGCGCATCAAGCAGATGATCCTCTCGAAGGAGTCGCCGCTCCTCATCCGCAAAGCCGGCATCGAGCAGGGAATGGTCCCGCTCCGGCAGGCCGGCTGGAAGCGCGTCGAAGCCGGCGACACGACGTTCGATGAAATGAACCGTGTGACGTTCGAGGAAGGGAACCTGTCATGAGACTGTTCACGCAATACACGGCAATCGACATCGGAACAGCTTCGGTCAAGGCCGTCCAACTCGAGCATACGAACGGCAACGCCGGGTATCGCCCCGCCGCGCTGGTTTGCGAGCCCGTTCCTGAAGGCATGATCGGAGGCGGTTTCACGAATCCTGTTATCGGCGCCGTTGGGAAGTTCAGGAACCTTCTCAGGAACGTCTTCTCGAAAATCCGCCACAGTCGCCAGGGCTGCATCGTCGGTCTGCCGGATCGCTGGGTGAAACTCAACCTCCTCGACATCACGCTGAAGCCAGGTGAAAGCGACCAGCGCGAGTTTCTCGAACATCGGATGAAGCGAGATCTAAAAGTGCCACCAGGTCTCGACGTCTCCGTCGACTTCCAACTTCTTTCGACCGAGAAAATACCTGAAGGCGCCTCGCACCGGTATCTCGTCGGCATGGTCGGCCGCAACCTTCTCGACACGCTGTCGGAGGTTCTCGCCGAGCTGAAGATCCAGGTGATGGCGTTTGACACGTCTTCGCTCGGCGTCTACAACGTGTTCGAAGGCCTTCACCCGGAAAACGCGATCGACCGTCACATCATGATGTGCCACGTCGGCCACGAGACGACCGTCGTGAAATGTTTCCAGAACGGAATTCTTCGCTACGAACGCGTCATCGAGGTTGCCGGTTCGGAGTTCACGCGGCACTGCATGGATATTCACCAGTATACGATCCAGGACGCCGAAGAGCACCTCAAAAACACGGTCTTCTTCCCGGTCGACAAAGCGGGAATCCTGGAGATGTATCCAAAGCGAAATGATATCGCGCGCATGTTCGGAAACTGGCTCCGCGAACTGAACGTCACGTTCCGGTTCTACCAGGAGAAGTTCAAGGTCCAGAAACTCCCGCGGGTCTATCTCACGGGCGGCTCGAGCCTGTTCGGCGGGCTGACGGAGTTTTTGAGCGACTACTTCGGCACGCCCGTCGAGCGGTTCAACCCGCTCGCCGAACTGCCCGGCGTCGGAACGCTCGATGCGTCCGTCCTCGCGCTTGGGCCCCGATACGCTCCCTGCATCGG
>JAGOCE010000123.1 GCA_017998915.1 Candidatus Ozemibacteraceae bacterium | reverse complement strand
GTACTCACAAAATGAAAAACCTCCGACGGCTGCGACTGAAGCGTTGAAATGGAAGGATGCAGTCTACATCAGGCTCATCCGCAATGCAATAACGAACCTTCACAAAGAAACAATGCGCCACAAAGGCACAGAGTATTTTTCGAGGGACTCTGCGTCTTCGTGACTGGTGAACCGGCGCGATCAGCGGGGTTTGTACTGTTCGAAGGCCTTCTTGTCGAATGCGCGGCGGTAGGCCTCTTCGGGCGCGATCTTCCGGGATTTCACGAGGTCCGTCAGTGCCTGGTCCATCGTCTGCATGCCGACCTGTTTGCTGGTCTGCATGATCGAGGTGAGCTGGAAGGTCTTGTTCTCGCGGATCAGGTTGGCGACGGCGGGCACGTTGACCAGGATCTCGAGTGCGCAGACGCGGCTCATGCCGTCGATCGTCGGGATGAGCTGCTGGGCGACGATGCCGACCAGCGCGTCGGCGAGCTGGGTGCGGATCTGGTCCTGCTGGTGGGCGGGGAAGACGTCAACGACGCGGTCCACCGATTGGGCGGCCGACGGCGTGTGCAACGTGGCGAAGACAAGATGGCCGGTTTCGGCCGCCGTGACGGCAAGCGAGATCGTTTCGTAGTCGCGCATTTCGCCGACGAGAATGACGTCGGGGTCTTCGCGGAGGGCCGAGCGCAGGGCGGCGGCGAACGACTTGGTGTTCACGCCGATCTCGCGCTGGTTGACGATGCACTGCTTGTGCTTGTGAACGAATTCGATCGGGTCCTCGATCGTCAGGATGTGATCCTGACGCTCGTCGTTGACCTGGTCGACCATCGCCGCGAGGGTCGTCGATTTTCCGGAGCCGGTCGGCCCCGTGACGAGAATCAGGCCTTTGTTGCGCCGCGCCAGGTCCGAGAGGATGGATGGAAGTTTCAGGTCGGCCACGGTTTTGATCTTCGACGGAATGACGCGGAACACAGCCCCGATGCCAAGGCGATTGTTGAATATATTACAGCGGTAGCGCGACACTTCCGGCAGTTCATAGGAAATATCGAGTTCGAGATCTTTTTCGAAACGGTCGCGCTGGTCGTTGTTGAGGAACTCGAAGATCAGCCGTTTCGTGTCCTTGCTCGACAGCGGCGGCAGATCGGTGGGCCAGAGCTTGCCCTGGAGCCGCATCATGGGCGGCGAACCGACCGTGAGATGGAGATCCGATCCGCCCTTGTCGACGATCAGCCGGAGCAGGTCGGTGATGGCATACTGCTCGCTATCCATCTGGGCGGCACGTTTTGGCCGTTGTTCTTCAGGTCGTGCTGCAGACGCGGCAGGCATCGACGATGGCGAAGGAACGCCATGCGCCGGCGGGATGCCGGTTGATGCCGGAAAACCGGTCGAGGGCGGCGACGGCGGTTTCGGAACGCCGGTCGACGGGGGCAAGCCAGGAGGGCGGGGAATCCCAACCGCCGAGGGCGCGCCTGGAGGCGACGGCGGACGGGGAATGCCTGGCGTCGAGGGCGGCGCAGCAGGGGGGGACGGCGGCTGGGCGGGCGTGCCGGGCGCCGACGGTGGCTTCTGGGCTCCGTCGCCGCTTCCGAAGAACTTGTTGAAGAAACTGTCGTTATCGCTCATGATTCACGTCTCAGAACAGGCGCAGGAACTCGTCCACACTCGTCTCGCCGCTCGCGATGAGGGCCAGCGTGCGGTCTTCCAGGGTCGGAATCTCCTGCTTGCGGGCGAACTGGTAGAACTCCTGGTAACTCTGGCGGCCGATCATCATGCGCCGCAACGTCGGCGACGTGGGCAAAAACTCGGTGACCAGCGTGCGGCCCGCGTATCCGGTCTGGTGGCAGGCATCGCAGCCCACGGCCTCGAAGACGGTCGGCTCGGTCGGCAGATGCATCCGCTCGGCGATGTCCGGCGGAAGCGTTCCCGGTTTTTTGCATTGCGGGCAAAGCGTCCGGATCAGGCGCTGCGACAGGAAGCCGCAAAGGGAGCTGGCGATGACGACGGGGTCCGCCACTTTTTCCAGCAGGCGCACGACGCTGCTCGGTGCGTCGTAGGCCATGAATGACGTCAGGATCGTTTTCCCGCCGAGGCCGGCAAACCCGAGCTCCTCGACGATCGGCTGGTCGCCTGGGTGGTCGATATAGACGACGTCGGGATCGAGCAACAGGGCGAGATCGAGGCCCTCCTTGATGGTCCCGATGCCGTTCTGGCCGATCTGGATCTGGGTGATCTGGGGAAGGTTCGCCTGCACCGGTTCTTCGACGGTAACGATTTTCTTCTTCTCGACGTCGAAGCTGCTGAGCACGTAGTAATGCGTCGTCGTGCGGCCAGACTCGCGCGGCCCGGTTATATAGAGTATGCCATGGTTTGCGCGGACGAACTCGACGATCTCGTCGAGCACCGCCTTGCCGCCTTTGCCGATCTGGATGTTGATGTTGCTGAAGTCGTTCAGCTTGAGGATGACCATCTCGCCGTTGACGGTCGGGTAGAACATCGACTGGACGTTCACCCACCGGCCCGAGACCGAGACGCGGAAATGGCCGACGGCCATCACCGGGGCCGCACCGCCGCTCGGAACGGGGACCTGCGAGAGCACCTTGAGCTTCGAGATGACTTCCTGGTGGACCTTGATCGGGATCTCGAGCTTGCGCGTCAGACAGGAGCAGGTGCGGAACCGGATGATGACGCCCTTTTCCGACGGCTCGAAATGGATGCGGTCGACGCGGTTGATGATCGCCTGGCCCAGAATATAGTTGATGATTTTTTCTGGCGCCTCGAGGCCCTTCGGAATGCCCCGGTCACCCTTTTCGCCGACAGGCTCCGGCGGCGCAGGCGGCAGATCGCCGGTCATGCGTTCACCGGCGTCGAGCGGCCCGTAGATCGCGGTGTAGGTCTGCTCGAAATCGAACTTCGTGCAAATCGAGACCGACACCTGCATGCTGAGCCGTGCGGCGAGCGTCTCGATGGCCTCGGATTCGAGCGGGTCCACCATGCAGATGTTGAGCTGGTTGCCGGTCTGATACAGAGGCATCAGCCGGAACTCACGCGCGAACTCGGCCGGGACGAGCTTCACGGCTGCCGGCTCGACGATGTCGGCGTTCAGGTGGATGAACGAGATGTTGAGCTGGTTTCCCAGCGCCCAGATGATATCGTCCTCGGACACGATGCCGAGCTCGGTGAGGGCCGCTCCGAGTTTAAGACCCTTCTCTTTCTGATACCCCAGCGCCTGTTTCAGCTGGTCGCCGTTGATCAGGTTGCAATCGATCAGGATATCGCCAAGTCGTTTCTTTTGCGTGCTCATGGTGTCCCTATTGTATAGAACCGGGGCATGCAAGGCAACAGAAAGAAAACGGCCGGCAACCCCGAAAGGATGCCGGCCGCATGTTTTCGCGTATTAGCGGCGGTTGGTGTTGATGGTTTCTTTCAGATCCTTGCCGGGAACGAAGCGGGCGACGTTGGTGGCCGGGATCTTGATGGTCTTCTTGGTCTGGGGGTTGATGCCGGTGCGGGCCTTGCGGGTCGCGACCTTGAAGGAACCGAAGCCGACGAGGCGGACTTCTTCGTGCTTGCGCATAGCGGTCTTGATGATGTCGAGGGTGGCGTCGAGGGCCTGGGTGGCCTGGGTCTGGGACAGGTTGGTGTTCTTGGCGATTTCCCGCACGAGTTCGATCTTCTTCACTTGGTGGATCCTCCTGGTAAAAATTGGGTTTGAGAACTGATGCAACAAGCCTACTTATTCGAAACAGGCCTGTCAAGCCCCCTTTGAAAATATTTTTCTCCTCGTACCCTTAGCGGAGCCGGTTTCGCACGTTCTCGAGCCGCTGGAACAGCATCGACTGCCGCTCTCGGCTGTTTTTCAGGCTCTCCGTCAGCCCGCTCAGCCGTTCCCTGATCTGGTCGGCCGTCAGGCTCTCGGAGCCGCCTGCGTTCAAGCGGCTTTTCAGCGTTTCGATCTCGGAAAGCAGCCGCGTGATTTCGTCCTGAACCCTCACGAGCTGGCTCCGATTCCGGAGATACTCCTCGCGCAGGGCCGGCTGCCCGGTCGCGCCGAGCGCCCCGGACCGGGCCTGGCCGAACCGGGCCCCGATGCTCTCGGAAAGCGCGGCATCATCATTCTTCGACGCGTCCGAAACCGTTTCCGGCGGAAGCCCTTCCAGCGCCGCGTCGCCGGATTCCCTGCGTTCATCGAGATGCAGCCGCCGGTCCTGCATCTTCTGAAAAAATTCGGCGCTGGCCCGTGCCGAGCTCGTATCCTGCCATGCCCCTTCGGGCTGCTCTTCAGGCTCAGCCGCCTCCGGCTGGGCAGAAACGGCCGTTTCCGTCGGTTCCTGCCGATAAACCGGCTTCCAGCCCTCCGCCGACGATGGTTTCATCGGGGGCAGGCCGCGCGGTAGCTCAGCGCGCCCCGGACCGACCTTCATCGGGACGATACTCTTCCATTCGTTTTGAATGCGGGCGTCCTCGCCGGCCGGGTCGAATCGCTTCACCACATCCCCCGTATGCTCACGGTCGTTCACGATCGTCATCATGCCACGCTGCAGAACGAGCTGCCGGTTGCGCGCGTCACCGTGCGCCCTCACTGAAACGATGCCCTCGAACGTCCGCACCCGCGTCTGGCCGAACCGGTCGGCAGCCACGTCGAACGTGGTGCCGAGAACGCCGCAGTGCGTACTCGGCGTCGTCACCTGAAACGTCCCCGGCTGCTTTTTCAGGGCGAACCAGCACTCGCCCACCTGGAGCTGAACGCCGGTTTTCAGAAGGGTGATCCGCGTGTTCGCCCTGATGCGCACCAGGCTTCCGTCGGGATACGACAACTCGGCCCGCGCATCCCCTTCCGAGCGAAGCATGTCCTGAAATCGGACGGAAATAGGCTCGGGCCCGAGATCGAGCCAGGTGCTGCCGCCGTTCCGGGAAAGCGCCGCCCGGCCGCGCAGCAGCTGAAACGTCATCGTCTCATCCGCCGCCGCGCAGAACGCCACGGAGGCAGAACAGGCAACCAGACACGCCAGCAGCGTGATAAGAGGGAAATTCCGCCGAAACCATGCGCCACGCTTCATCAAACCATCCTCCAGGGACAGATGCTACAGTCCCGGGCAGTATACACCTCCTCACCATCCTCAATGAAGAGGTGGAACCATTCAAATCGCTCCGTCCTTCCTGATCTGAGCCCTGGAAATGCAAACCACCCGTTCGCCCTGAACCTGTCGCAGGGGGCGAAAGCCTCTCGTACTTCGACAGGCTCAGCACGAACGGGAACACGTTTTTGAATGGACAATGTGGCTGTTTTGCGCTACGTTTGAGGTGAGAGGTACATTTCAAATCACCGTGAGAGGAGGCGTGCCATGGAAAACGACATCGTCACGATCGAGTGTCCGTGCGGCGCTGTGTTCGAAGTCGAAAAGGAAGAGGTCGACATCTCGGGAGACCGCTGGACCCACTGCCCCAAGTGCAACCGCAAGCTCCCCATCCCCGAAGAAGACGAAAACTGAGCCTCGAGAACTCCCCGCAACCACAACCGGAGGTCCGCCAGGACCTCCGGTAACTTTTTCGACCATCCACAGTTATAAAATATATTATAATATTACTCCGACATTTTCGCCGTATGTCGTGCTTGCATGTCTGGCATGCTCAAATGCACGCCATGAGGGCAGGCTGAAACCCGCCCTCATGGTTGTATATGCAGTTGTTTTTTGTGTCTTCGTGCCTTCGTGGTGAATGACCTCCGTGGTGAGGCTGTTGTGCCTCAGAACTCGGCGCTCCCGGTGGTGCGGGGGAACGGAGCCGTGTCGCGGATATTGCCCATGCCCGTCACGAACATCAAAAACCGGTCGAAGCCCAGCCCGAAGCCGCTGTGGACGGCCGTGCCGTATTTTCGCGTCTCGAGATACCACCACATGCTCTCTTCGGGAATCTTGAATTCCTCGATCTTCCGCTTGAGCACGTCATACCGCTCCTCGCGCTGCGAGCCGCCGATGATCTCGCCGATGCCGGGCGCGAGCACGTCCATCGCACGCACCGTCTTTCCGTCTTCGTTGAGCCGCATGTAGAACGCCTTGATTTCCTTCGGGTAGTCGGTCAGGATCGTCGGCTTCTTGAAATGCTTCTCGACGAGATACCGCTCGTGCTCCGACTGGAGGTCGATGCCCCAGGTGTCGACCGGATACTGGAACTTCTTCTTTTTATTCGGGGTCGAATTTTTTAAAATATCGATCGCCTCGGTGTAGGTGATGCGCTCGAACTTGTTTTCGATCATGAAGTGCAGCTTCTGCAGCAGGCCCATCTCGCTGCGCTCTTCCTGCTTCTTCGTCTTTTCCTCATCCGCGAGGCGCTTGTCGAAGAACTCGAGGTCGTCCTTGCAGTTGTCGAGAGCATAGCGCACGAGATATTTCAGGAAATCCTCGGCCAGGTCCATGTTGTCGGTCAGGTCGGCGAACGCCACTTCGGGCTCGATCATCCAGAACTCGGCCGCGTGGCGCGAGGTGTTCGAGTTCTCGGCGCGGAACGTCGGGCCGAACGTATAGACTTTCCCGAGCGACATCGCGGCGAGCTCGGCCTCGAGCTGGCCCGAGACGGTCAGGTTCGTGGCTTTGCCGAAGAAATCCTTCGAGAAGTCGACGCTGCCGTCCTCCTTCAGGGGCGGGTTCTTCGGGTCCAGCGTCGTGACGCGAAACATCGCGCCGGCGCCCTCGCAGTCCGACCCGGTGATGATCGGGCTGTGCACGTAGAAGAAGCCGCGGTCGTTGAAGAACTTGTGGATCGCGAACGCCATCGCGTGCCGAACGCGGAACATCGCGCCGAACGTATTGGTGCGGAACCGCAGGTGCGCGATTTCACGCAGGAACTCGAGCGAGTGCTTTTTCGGCTGGAGCGGGTATTTCTCGGGATCGGCGGCGCCGAGCACCTCGACCTTCTGCGCCTTCAGTTCGACCGCCTGGCCGCTGCCCTGCGACGCGACGAGGTTGCCGGTGATGCGCACGGCCGCGCCCGTCGTGACGTCGGTCAACATGGCCTCGGTGATCGCGCCGCCCTCGAGGTCGGCGACGGCCTGGATGTTCAGGATCGTCGAGCCGTCATTGACGGCGATGAAGGCGACGTTCTTGCTGGTGCGCTTCGTCCGGACCCATCCGTTGACGATGACGGGATCGGAAGACGGGGACATCTTGAGTATCTGGGCGATTGTCGGCTGCATTGATGACGCACCTCCATGCGGATGATCCTGCGGTTCCGCCGCCCCCGACCCGGCCCGGTGCGTTCCCGGGCGCCGGCTCTTCGCGGCAGGCCTGCGAAAGCAGGTTATACCCCGAATCCCCCTCCGTCATCAAGTCCCAACGCAGGGCAAATGCACGAGTTTCCGTTCGTAACCGTGGAAAAGGCGTTCGCCTGTGCAACAGCGGGCGATTCGTGAACCGGCCTGTTTCCCGGCGAAGGACTTCGTCAGACCTTCACCCAGGGGGCGAACCGCGTCTTCCGTGGGGGCGGCTTGAGGGCGTTTTCCATCGCCTCTCTGATCCGTCCGATCGACGCCGAGATTTCTTGTTTTCGCTCCTCGTCGGCGGTCTGTTCGAGTGCCGATTCGAGCACCTGAAGGGACTCCGCGCCTGGCAATCCCTCGAAAACGCCCAGGGCTTCCCTGAACAGGAAGGGGTCGGTGAAAAGCTCGATCAGCAATGGAAATAGCCGCGTCTCGTTCAGTGCCCGCACGGCGTGGCACGCCGAAGCTTGCATGTGCGCCTTTCCTTCGAGCCGGAGCATGCGTTCGACGACGCCCATGGCTTCGTCCCTGTCGTATTCCCCGATGGCGATGGCGGCGTTCGATCGTACGCGGTTGTCGGTATGATTGAGCAACTGGGTCAGAAGCACGAACGTCTTCTGGCTTTTGATGGCCTGGATCCCCTCGACCGTGTTGGCGACCACGCGCGAGTCTTCATGTCGCAGATACGGGGCCACCCGAACGAGCATCTCCTCGTCGGGGAAGCTTTGTCCGAGGTGCTTGGTGAGGAAGGAGAGAACCGAGTCGTCCGGCTTCGACTCGAGAAGCGCCAGCAGGGGTTCCCTGATGCTGCCATCGGGGTTCTCGCAGACGATCTTCAGCTCCTCGACCGTGACCGCGGTCGGTTCCGAAGCGATTTTCGCGAGAATTTCCTCGCGGCTCGGCGGCGGCGGCGGTTCTTCGGATGGCGGGGTGACGGCATTCTGCGATACGGTCGCAGGGTCGACGCCTTTGAACGAGTACGTCACATCGACCTTGTTCAGGAGCTTCTTCGCCCAGAAGACAACCCCTGGATCCCGGTGGAATTTCAGGTCATACAGCACCTCGAACAGGATTTTGCTCGAACAGTCGGTCTGGGAATCGAACAACTCCTTGAGGAGCACCGTGATCGAATCGGGCGTTCCCGTCTTGAGATCGAAAGCAATCTGTTTGATATCCATGGTCGCGCTACTGTACCCCAGGCGTGAGCGGATTTCAAATGCCACTCCAGAGCCGGCTGAATAGCCGACTCGAAGGCGGAGGATAGAGATTTCCGCAGCTCCTGGAAAGGGCCGGACAAAAGTTCGTGACCGGTCATATCGGCCATGCTATAATCTTTTTTGAGAGGGATAAAACAACCGCAGGGTTGTTCGAACGAAATCGAGAGAGGAAGGTCTGATTCCATCATCGGGGCATCGCACCGCGTTTCCCTGTATGAGCGGTTCGGATATACCGGTTTCGGCGAGTTCCTCAGCGCATCCAATGCGGATCTTCACAGAGGAACGACCAGATGAGCCTGATCGAATGCAGTGAGTGTGGCAAGGAAATCTCGTCGCATGCAGCGAGATGTGTTCACTGCGGTTTTCCGGCCAATGGAACAAGGCCTGGAATCTGCGGAAAAACGACGAAACTTCTTCTTGGCGTGTTGCTCCTGTCAGCAGTCGTCGGAGGCGTGATCTGGAGAGAATCTCTCCTCCTGCTTTTCCAGATCGGCCAAGCCACGGAGAGCAACGGTTCTGCTTCCCGAACGACCTCTGCGATTGGCACGTCGGCGACTGCCTCGCCGTCGGCCCGCCTGGCGTCCGGATCGATGGCGAACACGAAACACCGGCTGATGCCTCGGATACCGGCTCGATCGATCCCCGGCTGATTTTTGAAGACTCTCCAGAAAACGCAACCGATGACACGCCCCTGGCCCCCGGAACCGGTACGACGTTCTTCCTTCCGGCCACTTCGCCTTCCGCGATATTGGCCGCCAGTGGATCTGAAACCATAGGCACGGGCCTGGGCACATCCGTCGATCACGAAACGATCGTCCGGCGCGTCATCGAGCGAGACAAGGAAATCTCTCGGGGCTTCCAGGCGCTGGACTACACCCACTACTGGACCACCGAAGACCTGGACAAGGTTGCCGGATGCGATGCGAGTCGCAAGGAGCTCCTGTATGCTCTTTCCGCACTGCAACTGATCGATCAGAAGCCTGAATACGAGCTGCTCATCGAGTTTCTCCGCCTGGAAAATGCGGCGGCGATGGCCGTCATGGACTATTACCGGGACCTCATCGTCAACCGCTACACCCGTCCCGCGAATCCTTTCTTCGTCACCAGACTTCAGAAAGCATTTTCCGACATCCGGAAGGTCGAAGGAAAGCTCGAAAAATACGGGTGGAAAAAGGTGTATGCCACGTGGGGCCAGGGAAAAAAGGAGACAACCGCCCGGTGACCGCTCAACGGTGATACCAGCAGGAAGAAGAGAGGACATGCATGCTCGTTGACTGCCCCGAATGCTCCGGCAGGATTTCATCTCTGGCCGATATCTGCCCCAATTGCGGCTATCCCATCGAAGCACTCGGATTGCAGAAACCGCCAGACCAGGCGCCGGAAGAAACCACGGTCACCAACAGCTCCGAAGATGACGCGAAGTTTCAGCGAAGCCGGTTCGAGGGTAAATTCAAAAAGGTGGTCAAGGAAATCGAGATCATTCGCGAGCAAACCCGGCTCGTCAAAGGGTTCGTCTTCACGTCGCATCCCTTTTCCCAGGATCAACTGCTGAAATCTGATCATTTCGCCAGAATCGACTCGATCGTCAAGAAGATTGACGACGACGCCACGAACTGGTTCTGCGGGGACAATACTTCACACGTAGCAGAAAATATATATCATTCTATACGTAAACAGGTGTTGAGCGACATCGCCGACCTGAAACACGAAATTTCCGACCGCCAACCCACCTGGTGGGAAAACATCCTCGTCTCCGTCAAGCAACTCCTTCTCCGCTTCGGCATCTGAATTTTCGGTTTGCCAGGAACGCCCTTCCCGTGCTATTCTCTGGGTGTTGCCGGAATGGCGGAATTGGCAGACGCACGGGACTCAAAATCCCGCGCCCCCTAAAGGCGTGTCGGTTCGACCCCGACTTCCGGCACCGATGAGGCAAAAGCCTCTATTCAAAAGCCTCGACAGGTA
>JAGOCE010000122.1 GCA_017998915.1 Candidatus Ozemibacteraceae bacterium | reverse complement strand
CGCCGCTTCCTCGAAGCCATGAAGTGGGATGTCGTCGGTGACCTGCTTTCGGCAAAGTGACCGGCGCCTTTTCCGTCATGCCTTCCAAAATCAGCAAATGGATGATTTAGATATATAAAGTAATCTATATATTGTTTGTGCGGTGAAATTGCTACCTGCAGAATGAAAGCCGCCCGTTCGCCCTGAGCCTGTCGAAGAGGCAAGAGTCCTTTCGTGCTTCGACAGGCTTGGCGCAAACGGGATCGCGAAATCGGCTTTTTCGTGAAGGAATAGAGAAGACGGGATTCGTCGAGAAGGACGGTGACGAAGCCTGCAAGAGAGAGGTGACGGCCATGCCTGCGAGGGATCGATTCGAGAGAGCCCGGGGTCTGATTCCGATATGCGCTGTCGCATTGGTGATATGCCTGGCTTTGGTGACGGGATGCGTGGATTCGGGGCGCCAGACGCCGGCGGCGACGCGAAAGCGCGTCACGTTTCTCCATTACTTCTCGGACACGCTGAGCGGTGGTATCGACGACATGGTCAAGGCTTTCAACGCGCAGCAGTCGAGGTATGAGATCGCCGTGACGCCTCTCGAGATGGAGGCGTTCAAGACCAGCATCCGCAAGACGCTCGAGGCGGGGAATCCGCCGGACCTGTACTCCTACTGGGCGGGGGCCCGCGTCGTGTCGGTACTCGACAAGTTGCAGCCGATCGACGACGTCTGGACATCCGGAAGCTTCGATCGGCTGTTCTCTCCGATGATCGTCGAGTCGGCCTGCACCTACGAGGGAAAAAAATACCTGCTGCCGATCACCCAGCACCTGGTCTGCTTCTTCTACAACCGTTCGGTCTTCGAAAAACTGTCCCTGAAGCCGCCGGCGACCTGGGACGAGTTTCTCGCCACCTGCGAGGCGATCAAGAAGGCCGGCATCGTCCCGATCGCGCTGGGTTCAAAAGCTCCGTGGCCGGCCCAGTTCTGGTTCGACTACCTGCTCCTGCGTACGGCCCCGTTTGAATACCGCCAGCGGCTGACGCGGGGCGAGGCGCATTACACCGATCCCGAAGTGAAGCGCGTTTGCGAACTTTGGAAACAGATCGTCACATCGGGATACTTCAACGCCGATGCCACGAAGATCATGTGGGACACGGGCGCGAACGAGATGGTCTACCAGGGCAAGGCGGCAATGACCCTGATGGGAACCTGGGTCATCGGCTCCTACTGCGGAGAAGCCCATCAATGGGAGTGCGGCGTGGACTTCGATTATTTTATGTTTCCTACGATAAATAATGACGTTCCACCCGTGGCCCTGGGCCCCATAGACGGGTTGGTCATCCCGAAGAACGCCCTGAACCCCAGAGGTGCGAAGGAAACCATCCGTCTCCTCGCCGGGGCAGGGAACCAGGCGATCATGAGCCGCGGGTCGGGCGCTTTCGCTCCGAATCTCACGGTCGCGAGTTCGACCTACTGCGATCTCCAGGAACGGATCCGGAAGGATCTCGAGAAATGCCGATCCTGGGCGTTCAACTACGATCTGGCCGTTCCGCCGGCAGTGGCCGATCTCGGCCTGGAGGCGTTCAACGAGTTCCTCGAGTTTCCCGAACTTCACGAGGAAATATTCCGGAGGCTCGAACAAGGTATGGCTTCCGATGCCGCCGGGGAGAAGCGCTGAGTGACACCCGCCGAACCGGGCCAGTCCCTGTTTTCCCGCTTTCGAACTGCCGTTCGGGGCGGCACGTTCCGGTCCAGGCTGGTCGCGGTATTTTCCTTCTTCCTTCTGATGATCGTCGTCCAGTTCCTGGTGTTCCTCATCACCCTGCTGTTCACCATCCGCGCCGGCACCATGACCCGGGTTCTGACGGTGCTCGGAAGGAATTTCGAGGGTATGCACGCGGAGGAGCTCGTCTACGGCTTCTCGAAGAACCGGACGAACTCCGCGCGAGCCTACGATCTGATTCGGCAAAGCCGCAGTATCTTCGAGGAACGGCTGGATTTCGTCGCCGAGCTTCAGCCATCCGTCAGCCTGAAAGATCTTCGGCTCCTTCTGGAGAGGCATGAACGAACCTTCGACGCATACGTGATCCTCGTCGACCAACTGGAGGCGTTCGACAGCGAGGCCCGACGCCTGTCGGGAGACCTCCTGGCGATCGCAGACGCCATGCGGGAAGAGGAGACCGGCCTTTCGGACGAGCTCCACTCGATCATACGTCTCGTGGCTCTCTCTGCCTGGCATGAGCATGAATTTGCGGAACGCACGATGAGCGAGAATCTACAGTCGATCATCGCGTTCGGCGAGTCGGTCAGGGAAACAGCCCGTCAGCCGGCTGCAAAGCTCGAGGGATACCGCCTTGCCGCAACGGCCAACCGGTATCTGGACACGTTCCAGCGGTATCGTCTCAACCTCGAGCACCTCAAAACGAAGGAGCTGGAGCTTCATCAGAGCTTTTTCGCCTCGAGAGACGCCTGCCTTGCCGCCGAAGAGATTGTGGAGCAGCGCCTGCTGTCGTTCCAGTGGTGGGCGCTGGTCATTCTCGTCGCATTTTTCGGCCTTTCCGCCGGAACGGCAGTATTTGCCACGATCTTCTTTTCGGAAAACCTCAGCCGCCCTCTGACCCGGCTTCTCGAAGCCACGGCGTCGATCCGGGCGGGAGAATACGGCCGGCCTGTCGAGATCGATACCTCCGACGAATTCGGGGAGCTGGGCAGACAGTTCAACACGATGGCGGACGAACTGAAAGCGTCACGGGAAAAGATCCTGCTTCACCAGCGCACGCTCGAACAGAACATCCTCGACAGAACGCGCCAGGTGCGGCTGAGCGAGGCCCTGCTTCGCCGGATCATCGACCTGGTTCCGCACTTCATCTACGCCAAGGATGAAGACGGGCGGTATTTTCTGGTGAATCGGGCGTTCGCCGACGCCTGCGGTCGCTCGGTCGAAGAGATGATCGGACTGACCTACGCGGAACTGGGCGGATTCGAAGACGAGGTCGAACGTGTGCAGATCGAGGACGACGAGGTGATCCGTTCGAACAGGCCGATGAGCATCTCGGATTACCGGACGTTTGTGCGCGGCGGGCCTCGCCGGTTCCTGCAGACGAACAAGATCCCCTTCCAGTCCGAGGACGGCGCGAAGCGGTCCCTGCTCGGGGTGTCGATCGACCTCACGGAGATCTCGGAACAGAAAAATCTTGCCGAAGCCCTGAAGGACGAGGCGGTTCGCGCGCGCCAGGCGGCCGATGCGGCGAACCAGTCGAAGAGCTTGTTCCTGGCGAATATGAGTCACGAGATCCGCACGCCGCTGAACGCGATCATCGGCTACTCCCAGCTCCTTTCGAGATATGCCGGGATGAACGAGACGCAGGTCGCGTATCTGACCACCATCATGAACAGCGGTGCGCACCTGCTTTCCCTCATCGACAACATCCTCGAGATCAGCAGGATCGAAGCCGGCCATCTCGAATATCGGCCTGCTCCCTTCGACCTGAGGCTCCTCCTGGAATCGGTGAAGACCATGTTCGCCGCGCGCGCGGAGATGCACGGCGTCAGGATGGAGTTCGTGACTGACGCCGCCCTTCCCCGGCTTCTCGTTACCGACGAGGGAAAACTGCGACAGATTCTTGTAAACATCGTCGGCAACGCGGTCAAGTTCACGGAGAAAGGGCATATCACGACGACCTCCTCGTACCGGGACGGCGACCTGCATATCGAGATCGAAGACTCCGGAAGCGGCATCGCGCCCGAAGAGCTGGCGCTCGTTTTCGAAAAGTTCGAGCAGACCTCGAGCGGCCGACGCATCGGGACCGGCACCGGCCTGGGAATGGCGCTGAGCCGCCAGTTCGCGCGGTTCCTCGAAGGCGATATCACCGTGGAAAGCCGGCCTGGCGTCGGAACCACGTTCCGCCTGACGCTGCCGGTCGAACTGCCGAAGGAAGGGGTGCTCGCACCTGACGTCGCGCCCGCGCGGCGCGTTCGAGGGCTCGCTCCCGGAACGCGACGGATGACCGTCCTGGTGGCGGACGATCTCGAATCGAATCGGTCGGTCCTGACGACCCTGCTGAACCTGGTTGGTTTCGGCGTCGGAGAAGCCGTCGACGGGCGCGATGCCGTCGATAAATTCGAAAAACTCCTTCCCGACGCGGTGCTCATGGATCTCAAAATGCCTGAAATGAACGGCATCGAGGCTCTGCGGCGGATTCGGGCGACGGAACGGGGGCGCCAGATTCCCGTCCTGATCATCACTGCGCAGGGAATCGACGAAAACCGCCGTGAGGCACTTCTCGCGGGTGCGACCAGCTTCATCTGCAAGCCTTTTCGTGAAGACGATCTTCTGCAGGAACTCGGCACCTGCCTCGGTATTGCCTACGCTTACGAGGACCTTCCTGCCGGCGGGCATGCCACAAGCGGCTCTGCCGGCGCGTTCGTTGAGTTGTCCCGTCTCCCGGTCGAGTTCATCCGAGAGCTTCGAAGCGCGATCCGGCGCGGCGAGCGAAAAGGCTGTCTCGAACTGCTGAATACCCTTTCAGAACGCGATGCCGGCATTGGCGAGCGTCTTCGGGAGTTGGTCAACGCCTACGAATATGATAGGCTTCTCGATATCCTGAAACTTCCCGGCGAGGATGGAGACGGCACATGACACAAGATCGGCCCACCCGCGTTCTGATCATCGACGACGTACCCGTCAACCTGTCGCTCCTGGAAGGTATCCTGCTCGAACGCCAGTTCGAGGTCGCGTCGTTCCCGCGCGGCCGTCTCGCACTGGCCGCCATGGAAACCAATCCGCCGGACCTCGTTCTGCTCGATGTCAGCATGCCCGAGATGAACGGATACGAGGTCTGTGCCGCCATGCGGCAGAACCCGCTTCTCAAAGACATCCCGGTGCTGTTCCTCAGTGCCGCGAACGAGGAGGCCGACAAGCTCAGGGGCTTCCAGGTCGGCGGCATGGACTTCATCACCAAACCGTTCCATGTGGAAGAGGTGCTCGCACGCGTCAACACCCATATCCAGCTGGCTCGCTCCCGGCGCGACATCGCCGACAAGAACCGCGCCCTCGAGGCGCTGACGGCCGAACTCCGCTCGCAGAACGAGGCGTTGACGTCGGCTCTCGCCCAGATCAAGGTGCTGAAGGAGTTCCTCCCGATCTGCTCGGGGTGCAAGAAAATCCGCGACGACCAGGGCGAGTGGCAGGATGTCGACACATATCTCAGCACGCATTCCGACATCACCTTCACCCACGGCCTCTGCCCCGGGTGTTTCAAGCTCTATTATCCCGATTACACCTATCCCTCCGGCAAAAGCTGAGCCTGTCGAAACACGAGAGACTCTCGCTCCATTTGCCAGACTGCATGACAGGTTTGACGGGCTCAGGGCGAGCGGAGTTGTTCCCGGGCCGATGGTCGGCGAAGTATCTCGAAAGTTGACTTCCGCGATTCCTCATAATAGCCTTAAAGAATCACAGAAGAATGCCCGAAGGTATTCGGGTTGACACGCACAAAGGTCGTTTCGTTTCTGTTGCGCGCTCGGTCCCGAGTATGACGAATGAAAGGAAAAGAGGACAGATCGTGAAGAAGTTTTTTGCCCTGTTGGCGTTGATCGTTTTTGTGAGCGGAACCGCATGTGCCGGTGAGATCGTTTTCCCCGATGCGATCGGCAGTGGCCTGAAGGTTGTTTCAGACAAGATGGCGGGTTCGGACGAGATGACGATCCGCATGACCTGCTCCATCGACAAGATGAACTCCTGGGACGTCGAGACCCCCAAGGGCGAGTTCACCGTCCTTCATGCCCCGAACTTCTACTTCGGCGGCGCGTATGGCGCCCCCCAGCTTCCGGTGCTTACCAAGCTCGTCCAGATTCCGGTCGGGGCTGAGTTCAAGATCGATGTGAAGAGCTACGATACGGCCGAATACGACCTGGCCAAGTTCGGCATCACCAACCGGATTTACCCCCGCCAGCCGTCCGCTCCGAAGGATGGCTCGCAGGTTCCGTTCGTGTACGAGAAGTCGGCCTACATCTCGAAGGGCTTCGGCGGCATGCCGCTCACCACGATCAAGGAAGTCGGCTTCCTTCGCCAGATGCGGCTCGTCCACGTCGCCGTCTCCCCGATCAAGTATGACCCGGTCTCCAACAAGATCGTGGTCTACAACAACGTCGATTTCGAGATCGTGCTGACCGGCGCCGACATGGCCAAGACCCGCGCGATGCATGCCTCCCTCTCCACCCCGGCGTTCGCCTGGGCCGAAGAGATGGTTGTCGTTCCTCAGGCCCTGCGCTTCGGCCGGAACACCGCGCCCCAGAGCTACGTGATCGTTACCCATCCGATGTTCAAGGATGCCATCGCCCCGTTCGCGGCCTGGAAGGCTGAGAAGGGCTTCAAGGTCGACGTCGTCACGACCGACCAGTTCGGCACGGGCGCAGCTCTCACCGAAGGCCTGAAGAAATACCTGCATGATCGTTACAACAACCCGACCACCGACAAGCCGGCCCCCAGCTACGTGCTGTTCGTCGGCGATCACGAGCAGATCCCGGCCTTCAAGGGCCAGACCGGCTCCCACATCACCGAGCTGTATTACGTCGCCGTCACCCCGGGTGATTTCCTGCCCGACATGCTGACCGGCCGTTTCTCTGCCCAGACCCTCGACCAGCTCATCCCCCAGATCGAGAAGACCATGAGCTACGAAAAGGGACAGTTCGCCGATCCGTCCTACCTCGACGACGTCGTCCTGATCGCCGGCTGGGATTCCAGCTGGGCGAAGAGCCACGGCTGGCCGCACATCAACTATGCCGAGAAATACTACTTCAATGCCGAACATGGCTTCGGGAAAGTGAACAAGTATCTCTCCGCCGGCTCCCAGCAGAATGTGCCGTCGATCCAGGCCGCCATCGCGAAGGGCGCTTCCTACGTGAACTACACGGCTCACGGCTCGTCGACCTCCTGGGCTGACCCGGGCATGTCGATCAGCGACATCAACAAGCTGGGCAACAAGGGCAAATACCCGTTCGTCATCGGCAACTGCTGTCTGACCAGCAAGTTCGAAGTCGGCACCTGCTTCGGCGAAGCTTGGCTGCGCGCCAAGGATGCCGGTGCCATCGGCTACGTCGGCGGTACGAACAGCACCTATTGGGACGAAGACATCTGGTGGGGCATTGGCCTGCACTCGATCGTGAAGCCGAATGATCAGGGCGTTCCCCCGCTCAAGGAAAAGACCGGAACCGGCGCGATCGACACCCTGTTCGAGGGAAACGGCGTTTCCAATGCCGCGTTCTTCGTCGCCGGCAACCTGGCCGTCGAGTCCTCGACCTCCAGCCGCAAGCAATACTACTGGGAAGTCTACCACCTCATGGGCGACCCGGCCCTCAAGACCCACATGGGCCAGCCCACGAAGTAACCTCCCAACCAGCGCGGGGGTCGCGGATGATCCGCATGGCCCCTCGCCACAGGCTCTGACAGAGCCTGAAAATGCAGACAACGCAGGTTCTGAACCGCCCGTTCAGAACCTGCGTTTGTTTTCATCCGGTTTCTTGTCGGAGTGCTCAGTGCGGGCGAATCAAGATGTACGCTCCATGTGTCTTGTCGGCATGAACGCTCTGAACATCGTCGAGCGAACCACGACCGTTCACCCTGAGCCAGTCGAAGGGTGCGAACCACTCGTGCTTCGACAGGTTTGGCACGAGCGGAATGTGAGCCGGTTTTCTGTCTTGCAGGGCTCGCCGGAGGGCCGGCCGCGGCAAAAAGAAACCGGGCGCGACTCCCATGGAGCCGCGCCCGGCGGTGAAGCCCGGAACGATCAGTGAACGGAGAAAGAACCCTCGCCGTAGAGGCCGCGGAGGCAGTCTTCCTCGAGGTCGTAATACTCGGCGTCGATGCGGAGGTAATCCGAGGCGGTATCGCCCGAGCCGCAGATGGGATAGAGGCTGCGGATGGTATTGCCGAAGGTATACAACTGCCAGGTGTAGGCGTGGCCGTTGATGTTGGCATCGAACTGGACCGCCGAGGGGGCGTTCCCGCCGTTGCGGCGCGAGGTCTCGATCGCGATGTGGCCGAGCGCGAGAAGCGCCTGCGCCGAGTTGCCGATGGTGAAGCCGCCCTTGTTCTTTTTCAGGACCGGCAGGGGGCCGCTGCCGTCGGGATCCCAGGTGAAGCGGCCGGTATAGATGCCGGTATCGTTCGCGTGGTCGATGCTGCCCTGGATCTTCGCCCGGCCGGCCAGATCGTCGGAGTAGAACTTGTACCACCAGTGATAGCCGCTGACCGAGGTGCTCTTCATCTCGCCGCAGATGACGTGTTCGAAGCCGGCGCCGGACCCGAACCAGTTCTCCTTGAAGTCTTCCATCGTGGTGTTCGTGACCTTCAGGGCATGCTGGATGATCGGATCATTCGCGATGACCGCGAGATACTCGTTGATCTCTTTCGAGTTCTTCTTCAGTTCGGGGGTGCCGACCTTGGGATCGAAGCAGGAGGCCAGCTTGATCGCGGCCTGGTAGCTGCGGGGGAACTCGCCGCCGAACGTCATGAAAAGATGCTGCTTGCCATCGAACCTCATGCCCTGGATCGCGTCGCGGTCGAGGGAGGCAAGGCCGGTGCAGGCTTTGGAGATCGAGTCGGAGAGGCCAGAGCCGCCGTTGTTGCCGCCGCGCTGGGCGCGGGCCCGGGAAAGCGCGGTTTCGAACTCGCGGACATTTTCGATCAGGCCGTTGGAAATGCTGTTCTGGAGCGTCTGGCGAAGCCCGGGTTCATCGACCTGGGATAGCAGGGCCGCCCAGTCGGGGGACTCTTCCGCCCATGCGGGGGAAAAGCCGAGGAACAGAGCCGCCATCACGAGAGCCGCCAACCTGCGAGTCATTGTCTTCACGCGTTTTCTCCATTCTCAGATACGTGCGAACAGGCAATAATCCAACCAAACAAATTGTCCGCAAGAATGTTGCCATCTTGTGAGATATCCGTCAGAGCCTTTCCTCGTGAGCGTTTCGGGGATGATGGATCCGAGATGAGTGAAAAAAACGCCCGATTTTTGTCAGCAGGCGGAGAAAAATCGGCAGGCTGCCCTTGGTGGGGCAAGCCTACCGATAGCTTGATGACGCTCGGTGTCAGAGGCCCAGATCGGGGGCGATCGACTGCATGGCTTCAACGGCGAGGGCGGCGAAATCGTTCAGGGGGACGCCGATCTTCTCGCACTCTCGGATGATATCGCGGTCGACCGAGGCCGCGAACGCCTTTTCCTTCATGCGCTTGACGATCGAGGAGGGTTTGACACTGCCCACCTTTTTGTCCGGGTATACCAGCGCCGTGGCGGTGACGAGGCCTGTGATCGTCTCACCGGCCGCGAGGGCGTGATGAAACCGCTTCGACCGGGTCTCGCCGTGGGCACGCTCGTTGTGCATCCTGACCGCGTCGATGATCTCGGGGGAAACCCCGGCCTGGGCGAGAAGTTCGACGGATTTCAAGCCGTGAACCGCGAGGTCAGCGTTCGTGATCTCGACGTCGAGGTCGTGCAGGAGGCCGGCGAGGCCCCACAAGTCCTCGTCTTCGCCCAGACGGCGCGCCAGGGCTTTCAGCACCGCCTCGGAGGCGAGGCAGTGGCGTATCATGTTCTCGTTCTTGACATGCTGGCGCAGAAGCTCCAGCGCTTTTTCCCTGGTGATTCCGGCGGAGGTTCCCATCGGTCGTCTCCTTGTCTTGATGCGTGGTTTCCCGAAAACCTACGTCCGGCCGAGCGCCATGTCAAGTTTCGCGGCGGCATGTCGAATATGAAATATTATATAATATATAAATTAACGCTCTTCGAGGCTTTCCAGCTCGACGTCGGTCTGACGGAGGCGCTCGGCGATCACGAGGGCAAGGCGGGCGAACACCTTCACCCCGATCAGGGTTGAGGAATGGACGAGGGTGTCGAAGCGCTCCCGAGACAGGACGAAAAGGTCCGTCGCCTCGCGGGCGAGGGCGTCGGCGGAACGGGGGCGGTGGTCGAGGAATGACAGTTCGCCCACGTAACTTCCTCGGCCGATGTCGGCGAGGTGATGGCTTTTTCCGCCTTCGAGGGGCAGAAGGACGCTGATGCGACCTCGGCGGACGAGATACAGCTCGTCCCCGGAATCTCCTTTGTCGAATATCCTTGCGCCCGCCGGGAAAGAAGCTTCCTGCATGCAGGCGGCGAGTCCGCCGATGGATTCTGCGTCGAACTCCCGGAAGAGGTCGAACTCCCTGACTGACAAGGGGTTCTCCTCCGCCGGGCGGACCACCCCGCACGCCTCGAGCAGGCGCGACTCGATCCAGACGAGGGCATCGTTCCGGTTCTCGAATACCATGATCCCGCCGGCCTGCTGAAGGACGCCGAGCTGCTCGAGATACTGCTCGAAGTTGCGCCGGTCGTGCAGGCCCGAAGGCATGCCGCTGAACAGGAGGCCGCCACCCCGCTCCTCGAGCTGGGACTGCATCATCTGGAGCAGGTGCGCGGCGGTGTAGTCCATCGAC
>JAGOCE010000121.1 GCA_017998915.1 Candidatus Ozemibacteraceae bacterium | reverse complement strand
ATGCATTCAAGCTGAGCGAGCGCCAGAGCCTGATTTCGACCTTCACGGTGGAGCTCGTGCGGAAAGAGCCGTATGTCGCCCTTCTGCTCGATCGCTCGTCGAGCATGGAACCGCTCGTCGGCACGGTGAAGGAGTCTGCGGCAGCATTCGTGAAGGGCATGAGCGGCCCGTCCCGGGTTTCCCTGATCACGTTCGCCAGCGACGTCGACCTCGTGACCGGGTTCATCCGCGAACAGGATCAGCTCCTGGCCGGCATCGGCAAGATGCGCCCCTGGGGCGGCACGACGCTGTTCGACGCCCTGTATCAGGCCTGCGAACAGCTTCGCTCGGCCGCCCAGATCGACGACCGCAAGACGATCGTCCTTCTGACAGACGGCCGCGACGAAAGCCCCCAGGGCAAGCCCGGCTTCTCGACCCACAAGGCGGACGAGGTCATCGAGCACGCCCGGAAGAACAACATCCGGGTCATCTGCGTCGCGCTGGGAACGAACATCGACGAAACGTTCCTGAAGCAGATCGCCGGGGAGACGAAAGGCGCCCTGCTCCGCGCGCCATCGGCCAACCGGCTCGCAGGGATTTTCCAGGCGATCAGCGCCAGGATGATGCTCGAGCGCAGATATAGAATAAACTATACCACTCCATCTCCCGAGCGCGACGGCACGCGCCGCGAGCTGACCGTCACGAGCGAGCTGAAAGGCAGGAAAGACCAGGGCACCGGCTTTTACGTCGCACCCACGGATCCTGTCAAGGCGGAAGCTCCGCAGGGAAAAACCGGCACACCGAGGAAAGCCCCTTCCGGCATCGCCATCCGTGACGGAAAGGCTTCTTCCGCCGAATTTCGGATGGGAAGCAAAACCATCCGGCATGATGTGGATCTCGGCCGCGTCGAGGCTCCCGATCTCGGAACGATTCCGGATATCGATCATTTCGAGCGGCAGCAGCTCGCCACCTGGACCGATCTCGCCACCGATGCAATGCCGGTCTGGGAGGAATACAAACCTCTCGAGGTTTCCCCAGATGCCTCGGAGCAGGAAAAAGCCCACATCGCCGAAATGAACGCCACCCTCAAGGCATCGCACGATGCGCACCAACAGTGGCGCCGCGACTTCACGAACCAGCAAAACCAAGGCACCGAGCGCCTCAACAGCGACATGCGCCAGATGCATGACGATCAGCAGAAAGCGCACGACCAGTTCATCGACGGTGTGAACTCAAACATCGATTCCCTCAACGAGTCAAACCGCGAGATGCACGAAAGCCACCAGCGCCAGGCGGAGGAAAGCGCCGCCCAGACGAACCAGACGCTCGAAAACCTGGAAAAGAGCCTGAGCACCGAGTTCCAGGTGCCGACGGGCCAGGACTGGATGGACAAGGAGCCCGCCGAGGAACCCGAGGCGCCCGAAACTCCCGACACGGACGACGACGATTGAGCCTCTGGAAACCGACTCTAGCCCTCGCCGCCCTTCTCGAGGCCGCGACGGCCTTCCTGCGGTTCGGCCTCGGACTCGAGGCGACGCGCGATACCGCGTCGACCGTAGGCCGGCTCACGTTCGGCATCCGCATCCATCACGGCATGATCGGGCTGACACTCCTGCTCGTCGCGGCCGCCGTGAACGATGAAACCTGGAAGCCCCGGCTGATCGTGCTCGGCGGGGCTCTGGCGATTTCCGACCTGGTGCATCATTTCGTGATCCTGTGGGTGGCGACGGGCTCGCCCCAGTTCGATCTTTTGTATCCGCGCTGAACGCGACAAAGGCCGGGCGATGCTCGAGGACGATTTCGAAAAACTGAATGACGAACAGAAGGCGATCGTCAGGGGGTTCAAGGGCCCGACGATGATCGTGGCCGGTCCGGGCACGGGCAAGACGCGCACCGTCGCCGTACTGATCGGCCGCCTGCTCGCCGAGGGGACGAAGCTGAAGGAGATTCTCGCCCTCACGTTCTCAGAGAAAGCCGCGCTCGAGCTTCGCGGACGGGTCATGGAATACCACCCGAAAAGCTACGACGAATGCTGGATCTCGACCTTCCACTCGTTCTGCGCCCGCGTCCTTCGCGAGCAGTATTTCCGCGTCGGCATCCACCCAGAGTTCAGGCTGCTGACCGGCTTCAAGGAAGCCCTGCTCATGTCGGGTATCTGCGCACGACTGACGCCGGAAACGTTCCCCGTCTTCGGAAACGTTCTGCCGAAGCGTGGATTCCAGCTCGAAACCCTGACATTCATCTCCCTGCTGAAATCGAATCTCGTGACTCCCGATAAACTCCGGGAAGCGATCGCCCGCGGCGATATCGACCCGCGAAGCCGCCAACGGCTCGACGAACTCCTGCTCCTGTATGAGTTTTACGAAGCAGAACGCCGCCGGACAGGCTTTCTCGACTTCAGAGATTTAATATCGCTTACCATAGAAGTATTGCGCGCACCTGACGCCGCCGCCCGGTATCGCCGGCAGTTCCGCGTCGTCCTGGTCGACGAGTTCCAGGATACCGATCCTGCCCAGTATCTGCTGCTGAAGCTTCTCAAGGGGGAAAGAGCAGGTCCGGAGCCGGCGCCGCGCATCGCCGTCATCGGCGACCCGCGTCAGAGCATCTACCGGTTCAGAGGCGCCGACCCCGGGATGATGGGTGGAAAAAGTGCGTTCAAGCGCGAGTTCAAGGCGCGCCTTTTTCCCCTCCGCAGCAACTACCGCAGCGCATCATGCATCCTCGACCTCGCGGGGCGGCTTCGATGGTCGCATCGTTTCACGTCGGACTCGACCTCGAAAAACGCGGCGGAATCCCCGGCCGGCGACCTGATTCCCAGAAGCAACCGGCAGGGCTTTTTCGAGCTTCTCGAGGCCCGCGATGAACTCGAGGAATCACGCCTCGTCGCCCGCAGGATCGCCGCCCTCCTGACCTACGGCGCCCACCGCTGCTTCGCGCCGTCCGAGATCGCCGTTTTGGTCAGGAACAATTACCAGATCGATCTGATATCCGAGTCCCTGCGCGCCCTCCACGTGCCGTTCGATATCGCAGGCGATATGAAATTCTTCCGATCCGAGGAGGTGACGGCCCTCGCGTCGCTGCTCCAGGCCGCCGCCAACCCGGCTGAGCAACGCGAGCAACCACTGCGGCGCGCCTTCGCCTCGCCTGTTTTCGGGCTCGACCAGATCTGGGGGCAGCAGTTTCTCGCATCCCTCCAGCCAAGCATGGGACTCGAACAGGCCGTCGATGAGCTTCTGGCAACATCGCCGAATCAAGGCTCCCCCGAGGATCAGGCCGGGCCAGTGCCCGAAACCCTCGCCCGGCTGGCCGCGTTCCGGGAAATGCTGCGCCTCCTTCGCGACGGCATCGAACTGTCCCTGGTCTCTCTCTTCGCGCGACTTCTGCTTACCGTCCCGCATCTGCTCGCTGATCCGACCGCGGCCGGCGCCCGGCATGTCATGCGGTTCCGCAACATGATCGACGACTTCTGCGATGTCTGGGAAAAACAACACGGCCGGCCCGCGACCGCCATCGACCTGATGCCGAACTTCGACGAATGGCTTACCTACTACGCCTCGACGCTCGAGCAGGACGACGAGGGCGGCGCGACATCGGTGCCGGTGGGCGTGAGGCTCATGACGGTCCACCAGTCGAAGGGGCTCGAGTTCCCGGTCGTGTTCGTCACGGGGCTGTGCGAAGGACAGTTCCCCGTCAGGCTCCGCGAGAGCCTGCTTCTCGGCACCCGCGGCCTGGCCGCCCTCCAGCGCGCCGTCGATGCGGAAAGCCGCGAGATCCGCTTTTTCAACCCCTACCCTGCCGACCACGAGGACCATCTCGAAGAGGAGCGGCGGCTCGTCTACGTCGCCCTGACGCGGGCCGAGGAAGGCCTGATCATGACCCTGCCGCGCCGCATCGGCACCGACCCGGCGCTGCCCGCCCCGTTTCTTTCCGAGCTCGGTCTCAAGCCCGTTCGAGACTGGCAGGAGCAGCGAGCCCTGACGATCGGCGAGCTTCGCACGCGGCTTGCCCGGCTCTCAGACACCGCACGCGACGAGCTCCGCCCCGACCTGCAGCGACTCACAACCGCTGCCGCCGATACCAGCGACGGCTCGCAAGAAGACCCGCTGACTCCACGCCGGTTCGGCATCGCACCGCCAACCCGGGCCGAGCTTCCGGCTGGCTTCCGGTTCTCGGCCCAGTCCCTTCGCGACTACCTCGACTGCCCACGCCGCTTCTTCTTCAAGCACGTTCTCCGGCTCCGCGACGCCCGCATCGAAAACCAGGCGTTCTTCGTCTTCGGAAACGCCGTTCATGCCTGCCTCGAGCATCTCCATCATCCCGAGGGTCGCTTCGCCGGCGGCAGAACGCCGTCATTCGAAGATCTCGACCGTCTCTGGACGGAGCACGGGCGGCCGCTGCTCGAGGCGCTCCCTGTCCTCCAGCGGACCCTCTACGGCCGCCAGGCGTGCGAGTTGCTCGAAACCTATCGCGAAGCAGTCTACGTGAACGGCCAGGTTCCGGTGTCCGGGACGATCGGCGTCGAGGCGGAGATCCGGTTCGAGTTTCGGGGCCACCGATGTAAGGGGCGCATCGATCGCTGGCTGAACGCCCCCGACGACACGCTCTGGATCATCGATTACAAGACCGGCAGTGCGAAATCGGGGGCAAAACTTGCTTCGGAGGCGTTTCCCGAAGCTGGGCCTCCGTCGGAAATCCAGCTCCCGTTCTACCTGCTCGCGGCAAAGTGCCTCGGTCATTCCCAGGCCTGTGCGACGACGTTGTATCCCAAAGATGATCCATACAAGAAAAAATATAAAGGATTCCAGCCCGGTTTCATGAAGGCCGGCATGCTGGGACTCGGCGCCGGACCTGACTGGGCCGTGCAGATCGACCCCGGCCGGTTCGCCGCGTTCGAGGACACGGTCGAGCGTTTGATGAACGATATCTCACGCACCCGCATCTTCGACTGCGTGCCGTCGGAGGCCCCGTCGGCAAACTCCTGTCTGAACCGGTCCCCCAACAAGAGCTGCGAATTCCAGGCGTTCTGCCAGGAACGGCTCGACCAGCTGCGGCTCCCGGCGCAGGAAGAAAGCGGAACACCCGATGTCGAACCGGATTGATCTGACAGACCTGCTGGACCGGCTGAACCCTGACCAGAGCCGCGCGGTCACCGAGCCGCCGACCGGCTTCGTGAAGATCGCCGCCGGGGCCGGCTCGGGCAAGACGGAAGTGCTGACGCGGCGCATCGTCGCCCTTCTGCGCCAAGGCATACGGCCGTCGGAGCTGATCGCGATCACCTATACCCGCAAGGCAGCCGCCGAGATGAAGGAACGGCTTGCCCTTCCCGAGCGTGGCCTCGGCGCCGCGATCCTTCGTGACCTGCAGGTTTCGACCTTTCACGCATTTCTCGGCGAGTGGCTCCGACGCGACCCCTTCGGCGCCGGTCTCGACCGCGGCGACGCCGTTCTCACCGAGGGCGGCCGCAAGCTGATCCTCGCCGAGATTCTCGAGGAATTCCGCCAGGCACATGCCGTCGAGCTCCTCGACGGCCCGGAAGCGTTCGGCCCTGATCTCGCCCACCGCATCACGGCCCTGTTTCCCACCCTGCTCGGCGCCGTCCGCCGATATCTTCTCTCGCCGGCCGGCTTCCAGCGGTTCTCCGACCAGAAGTTCGGCGAGCGTCCGGCGCCGCCCGCGCCTCTCGAGCGCCTCGTCCAGACCTGGTTTTTCCGGTTCTACAGCCGGTATCTGCAAAAGCTCGAAGAGCGGCACCTGCTCGATTTCGACGAGATCCTCCGCCGGGGGGCCGGCCTCATCGCCTCGCAGCGGGAAACGGGCCTCGACCCCGACCAGCGGGTCTTCCTCATCGACGAGTTCCAGGACAACAACCGCGAGCAGTTCGGCATCATCCGAAGCTTCATCGAGGGCCGGGACGGCCACGTGACCGTCGTCGGCGACGAAAAGCAGAGCATCTACCGGTTCCAGGGAGCGGACATCGGCACCTTCCGCTCCTTCCCGTCGACGGAGACGATCTGGCTGAACCGCAACTACCGATCGGTGCAGGAGATTCTCACGCTGGCCGACTCATTTATATCATCAGGCATAGAATGTCCCCCTCCTCCCCAGGAAGCCGATCGCGGGCCGTCGCTTCGACCCCAGCCCGTCGCCTGCCTTCTGGCGCAGCCGCAGGCCCAGAACGCTGAAGCCGACGCCGTCGCCGGCATGATGCACACGCTCGTAAAAGGAGGGCTGCGCATCGACGGCCGAAACGGGCCTCGCGCCCTCACATACGGCGACTGCGCCATCATCGTCAATTCGGTCACCCGGCTGCCACGCGCTTTCGAAGACGCCCTGCTTGCGCGCGGCATCCCTTACGTCATGTCGGGGGGGCTCGGCTTCTACGCCCGCCACGAGATCGCCGCCGTCCTCGCCTTCCTGAAGCTGCTGGTGCGACCCGACGACGACGCATCACTCGCGACGATCCTGACAGGGCCTCAATACGGCCTCTCCGATGAAGAGCTGGCGCGACTGTTCCGGGAAAGGCGCGAAGGGCGCGTCAGCCTGCTCGCCCACCTTCTCGCTCTCCCGGAAGAAAAGCTGCCAGAGCGGGTCAGCGCGTTCCGACGCCTGTTCGTTCGACTTCAGGCGATGAGCGGTTCCCTCGGTGTCCTGGACCTCGTTTACGCCATTCTCGAGCAGGCCGGCTTCTTCGAGCATGCCGCCTCTCAGGCGGACGACCTCCGACGCCGACGGCTCGAAAACAATCTCACGAAATTCATCGGCATCGTCCGGGCTTTCGAGGCGAACGGCGTTTTCACGACGCTGCGGGACTTCCTCGCCTACCATGAGAAGACACTCGAATCCGGTGTCGACGAGGATGAGGCGGGGCTCGGCCTCGAAGAGGGGGAGGCCGTCAAGATCCTCACCATCCACAAGGCGAAAGGCCTCGAGTTCCCCGTCGTGTTCCTGCCCCGCCTGCGCACCCGTGCGTTCAAACGGGAGCAGGGGCTGTACGTCACCAGGGAGCATGGTCTGATCGCGCACCAGGGCGATGCCGGCGGCAGTCCGGACGACATCCTGAACGCGTTCTTCGCCGCCGACGAAGCTGCATCGACCGGAGAAGAGCGACGCAAACTGTACGTCGCCCTCACCCGCGCCCGCGACATGCTCGTGATCTGTGGCGCGGCGACGGATGCCGAGCAGGAGAAACAGGCGCTGTGCGAACTCGCCGGCATCCTGAGATCGCGCCCGGATATCGGGAGCGTCCGTCCCATCGAGGAATGGCGCCGCATCACGGACGTCTGGCTCGAAGCCGGGTCCCTCGCGCCTCACGTTCCGCCTCCAACGCAAACACCGGCGGCCGACCCAGGGGAAATCCGGCCTCAGATCATCGCGCTGGCGGATCGGTTCGACCGCGATCGGGCTGTCCGGTCGCGCGCGACCGCGCCGGTCTGCCCGACCGGCCGCGAAGAGATCTTTTCCCTCGCCGATCTCGATGCCTTCGAACAGTGCCCGAGACGGTATTTCTTCCGGCATCGCCATGTGGCGCCTCTCGACAGGCCCGCGGAAGACGCGAGAGGCCCGGCGGTCGGAAATCTGGTGCATCGCGCTCTCCGCATCTATCACGACACACCGGTCTCCATGCTGTCGCCCGACGAACGCAAGGAGAGACTTTTCGGAGCTCTCGAGCGTATTCTCCCCCTGCATGGCGATGACGGCCTCGCAGGGCGGGAGCGCGCGTCCAGGATCCTCGAGCGATATCTGGCCTGCCCCCTCTCCGCGACAGACGCATCGCATCTCGAAGCCGAGGTCAACCTGCGTCTCGAGATCGGCGGATCTCCGCCGGCCAATGGACCGTTTCTTCTGCGCGGCTTCGCCGACCGCATCGACATCAGCGACGGCAGCATATATATTATAGACTATAAAACACACGCGTATTCGCACGGCATCCACGATGCGTATGCCCGGCAGCTCGCCCTGTATCTCGCCGCGGCGCGGCGCGGTCTGTTCGGCGAAAGCGGGACCCTCACGATTGCCTCGGCGTCGCTCCTGTATCTGACACCGGACGGCGCCCGGCTCGAGCCGGTCGATCCGGACCTGCCCGCCTTCGAAACGGCCGCCGCCGCGACCGTCGCCCGCATCCGGGCCGAGCGCGTCTGGAGCCCCGGCCCCGCCGCTCCCTGTGCTGACTGTTCCTGGGCCGCCTTTTGCTCATCCCCGCGCCCCAATCCCCAATAATATTTATTATTATTACTATATTTCTTTGGGGCGCATCGTGACGCGTCCTGTATTCGCAGCTTCCAGGCGATGCGGTTGCCAATTCCGG
The DNA here is from genome assembly GCA_017998915.1 of Candidatus Ozemibacteraceae bacterium. GTDB lineage: Bacteria > Muiribacteriota > Ozemobacteria > Ozemobacterales > Ozemobacteraceae > MWAR01. Next base: position 2,220 of record JAGOCE010000121.1, on the reverse strand, counting down.
GGCGGCATGATATTCATGAAGCGCGTCGGGTACAGCACCGACGAAACAGCATGAAGCAAGGAAAAGGAGAACGACATGCCCGTCAACCTGAAAGGCCGCCACTTCCTCCAGCTCGATGACTACACCCCCGAAGAGATCCAGTATCTGCTCGACCTCTCGGCCGACCTCAAGCGGCTCAAGCGCGCCGGCATCCGCCCCCGCAACCTCGAAGGCAAGAACATCGCCCTGATCTTCGAGAAGGCCTCGACCCGCACCCGCTGCGCCTTCATCTGCGCCGCCGCCGACGAGGGCGCGCACGCCGAGTATCTCGGCAAGGGCGACATCCAGCTCGGCAAGAAGGAAAGCGTCGCCGATACGGCCCGCGTCCTCGGCCGCATGTTCGACGGCATCCAGTTCCGCGGCTTCAAGCACGAAACCGTGCTCGGCCTCGCGAAATACGCCGGCGTTCCCGTCTGGAACGGTCTCACCGATGATTATCACCCGACCCAGGTCCTGGCCGATTTCCAGACCATCATCGAGCAGTTCGGCACGCTCAAGGGCATCGCGATGGCGTTCGTCGGCGACGGCCGCAACAACATGGCGAACACCCTCATGATCGGCGCCGCGAAAATGGGCATGGATTTCCGCATCGTCGCCCCGAAGTCGCTCCACACCGACAAGGCCATCGTCGACGCTGCGAAGAAGTTCGCCGCCGAAAGCGGGGCGAAGATCACCGTCACCGATGACGTCGCCAAGGGCGTCAAGGGCTGCGACGTTCTCTACACCGATGTCTGGGCAAGCATGGGCGAAGAGGCCCAGATGGCCGCCCGCATCAAGCTCCTCAAGCCCTACCAGGTCAACATGAAGATGATCAAGCTGACGGGCAAGGAGAACCCGATGTTCCTCCACTGTCTCCCCGCTTTCCACGACGACAAGACCGAGGTGTCGAAAGAGACGGGCGCCATGGAGGTTTCCGACGAAGTATTCGAGAGCAAATATTCGAAGGTCTTCGACCAGGCCGAGAACCGCCTGCACACGATCAAGGCCGTCATGGTCGCCACCATCGGAATCAGATAATTTTCCGACATATCGTTCAAAAGCCGCATCAGATCATGATGCGGTTTTTTCTTTGAATAATCTTGCAAAGACTATTTTTTTATCGTAGTATCTTTGTACGTTGCATTCTGGTTCTGAAATCGGCCATGCAGCATTATGAGACAAGAAAAATCGCATCCGATAAAGGAGATTGAATGAAAGCCATGAATCTGAAAAGTCTCGCCAAGGTATTCCGCGGTCTGCTGGATGGAAGTCTCGAGCTGCATGCCGTCCCGACGGGACGCAAACCGGCGAAACTCGCAGGGTCCGTGGTTCTTCGCCGCAAGGCCGGCCGCAAACCGCTGCCGCCCTCGGTCAAGAAGAAGCTCCAGGAGCGCACGAAAGCCGCGAAGGTCCGGGCCGAGCGCAAGGCGCTTCCCGTTCCCCGCGACATTTTCCTGTTCCTCGACGGCAAGACGGACGGCGTCAAGCTGACCGCCCTGGCCAAGCATTTCGACGCGAAGCGTTCCCTGTTCAAGAACGTCATGGAAAAGCTCGTCAAATCCGAAGACGTCGTCGAGAGCAAGGGCGTGTATTACCTGCAGCGGCGCATCCGTAACCGCGGCGGCAAGCGCCCCGCGAAGCCGGCTCCGATCGCCCCGCAGGCGGTCCTCTCCTATATCGCCAAGAACCCCGGCGCCGGCATGGCCGCGATTGCCGAGTCGCTGGGCGAATCCAGCTACCAGCGCCTCATCAAGGTCATGAACGGCCTCAAGAAGGAAGGCAAGGTTCGCGTCGAGAACAAGGTCTACTACCCCGAAGAATAAGCCCGTTCATCCAAAAGCCGCCGCGGCAGCAAGCGCTCCGCCGGCGGCTTTTTTCATATCTTCTTTTTCAGGGGGCCGCTCAGCATGTTCATATCCGCGGCTGCCGCTGCAGCCGCTGCTGCTGCAGCCCGCCGCTTCTGCTCGGCCTCCTCGACCATTTCCTCGAACCGCTTCTTGTCGATGGCTTTCATCAAGGCCGCCTCGGGCGTCACCGTACCAGCCTTGACGAGATTGCGAAGCGAGTCGTCCATCGTGATCATCCCTTCCTTGGAACTCATCTGAATGAGCCCGTTCAGCTTCTGACTCTCGCCGGCCCGGATGATGCCTGGAAGGGCCGCCGTCCCAACGAGGATTTCGTGGGCGTCCACGCGCCCTTTCC
>JAGOCE010000120.1 GCA_017998915.1 Candidatus Ozemibacteraceae bacterium | reverse complement strand
TTGCCGCTTCCATGGAAGCCGGTCCCGAGACGCCCGCCAAGCAGGAAAAGGCGAGCGTGTGGAAGGTTTCCGGGAAAGCCGCCGACTCCTCTTCCGATCCGTTCGCCGGATTCTCGCCGGACCACAAGAGGATTCGCCGCGTGAACTGGTTCGTCGAGGCCGTATCGTTGAAGAAAAACGTGAAAGAGATGGCGCAGCAGCTCACCCGCGAGGATATGTCACTCGACGTCGTGAAGCAGTCGATGAAAGAATACTCGACGATGAAGACGTTCGACACTCTCCACAAACAGTAAGGATGATTTGATCGGCAATGAGGCACCGGCCCGAGCGTATTGGCCGGTGCCTTCTTCATGGAAAGGAAACGGCAATGCGAATGATGGCAGGTATGGTGATGGCGGCTGTCCTTGTGGCCGGAGGGGCGTTCTGTGAGGGGCTGGAAACCGGCATCGAGCTGGAACGCCCGTTGTTCGAGCTCCCTTCCGATACCAAGCCTGAAGAGTCCGGGAACGCGGCACAGGGTGGCGGAGCCGCTGTTTCAGAGCTGGAAGCAAAGGCCGAGGCGGGCGATGCCGAAGCGCAATGCCGGCTGGGCATCGCCTGGCTGCGCGGCGATGGCCGTGAAAAGAATTACATCAGCGCCGTCCGGTTGCTCAGGAAAGCCGCCGAGGCGGGCAGCAGCGAAGCTCAGATCGAGCTCGGGATGATGTATTATGCCGGGAAAGGCGTTTACAAGGATTCCATCTCGGCATACGTGTTTCTCTCGCTGGCATCCTCGACGATCATGGTGGCCCCGCCGGATGTCTGGACGGATGCCCGGCACGCTCTCGGGGCGTTGGATACGAGTCTGAGTCCGGAGGCAAAGGGGATTGCCGCGGAACGGCTCGACGTCGAGCGTGAGAAGATCCTTGCCGGCGCGATGCGCCGACATCCCTGACGCAGGCCGGGAATGCCCGGCCCCTCTTTCTAAGAGCGATCACAACGGGAGCGGCGTGTGTATCCGCCGCTCCCGTATCATATACGAAAAGATATTATACTGAACGTTTCAATCCTGCTTCTTGGCTTTGTCCGGATGCTTTTCCCGGAGGGCCTTCAGGGCTTCCTGCCGTTCGCCACTGACGTGGCCCGTGAAGAACTGCAGGTTCACGACCGAATAGATAGGACGGGGTAATCAGAAGCTCGGTTGGAGATCGGATCCGTTGGTGCGGAAGACGACGTTGCCGGCTTCGTCGGTCCGCAGGACGGTGGCCCCATTGTTCTGAAGCGTTTCCGCGACTCCGTCGTCTGGAACGTCGCCCTTCCCCGCATCGCAGGTAATGATGGCGTATTTCGGCCGGACGGCCATGAAGAAGGGGGTTGCCGACCCGCCCTTATAGGTGCCGTGGTGGGGAACCTTGAGGACGTCGGCGCGCAGGTCGAAGCCTCGACTCAGCAGTTCCTCCTGCCCGGTCGCGAGAATATCGGCCGCGAAGAGGAAGGAGATCGTGCCGAACTCGAGTTTCAGAACGAGAGAACCGTCGTTCTCATCAGGGTTTGCCTGTGACGGGCCGAGCGCGGTGAGCTTGTATCCTTTGCCTTCGATGAGAACGTTTCCGGGCTTGACGCGGAGCGTCCGGGCAGGGTCGCGCGGATCGTACGGCTCGACGACCCTGGCGATGGGAAACGCGTCAGCGATCGCCGGATACCCGCCCGCGTGATCCTTGTGCCGGTGCGTGAGCACGACCAGATCGAGCGTGCGGATTCCCCGCTTCTCGAGATTCCCGACGAGGGTGTCGGCCGTTTTTGCATACCCCGTGTCGATCAGGCACGTTCTTCCGTCCGGCAGCCTGACGATGGTCGCGTCGCCCTTGCCGACATTGATGAAGGCGACTTCCATCCAGCCGGAGGGGAGTGGCGGCTTTTGGGTCGCGGCTTCCTCCGCCGGCACCGGCTTCTTTCCCTTTTTTCCCTTTTTCTCTTTTGCCGCCTCGGCCGGGAACGTAAGAAAGAGGCAGAAAAACACGGCGATGAATGCCGCAACGGCCATTGTGTGTGTGCGTCCGGTTCGCATGTTCAGGCTCCTGAAAGAAAAATGACCCTCAACGTCGATAGCTTGGCCATTATATACGATTCATCCGCATGAGTTTCTCTTCATATGGTGGCTCATAAGCGAATCACGGAGTTACTCCCGTGAAAGACGATTTTCAGGATTTCATCTGCGACACCTGCTTCATCAACGAAATCTGAGGATTGATTCTCGAAAACACATCCCAAAACACGTTGGCCAGGGAGTCTTACAGAGAAAACGAGGGATGGTTCATTCGACGATGATGCGAATCTGGGCAGCTTCTTCACCGGGGGAGAGGACGGTGATCGTGTGTGCGCCGGCCTGCATCGGCCAGAAGGCTTCGTAGGGCGGGCCGACTCGTGCAGTCTCGACTCCATCGACGAGCCAGATGACCTCGGTCAGCGGAGCCTCGGGAATCGCTCGTAGCCGGACGAGATTGTCCTCGTCGGGTGAACGGACGAACCGGTCGCCGTCATGCGGCGAGACGATGCTGATTCTTCCCCAGCCGATGGCATCGCCGTCCGGTCGGGAGATGCGCAGGGTTCCCGACGAACTCGTCGCGATCGGTGAATCCGGAGCGTCCGTCGACGAGACGATTGCGGAAGCCGTGGATGCAGCATTCCTGAGATGAACGCCTGGGCCGTCGGGGTGGCTGCCCGGCAGCGGGGCGAGCGGGTCGCCGATCTCGATGCCGCCGGCGAGTACATACGGGTCCGCCGTTCGGGATATGCCTCGGGCCTGGAGCCAGCCGGCATACTCGGGGGGCAGTTCGTGAAAGCGGCCCTGGCGCTCGTGGAACCTACAGTCTTCGAACGGCTCGAAACCGCGGACGAAGAGTTCCGTTGCCTGGACAGGGCAGAACCGGGTCGGGCGTTTCCCCGAGATGCCGCAGACGGGGGCCGTCACGACGGAAGACGGCTGTCGGAACCAGCCGCTCATGCCTCCGGACTGGAGTTCCGTCAGGAGGTCATGCGCCATGGGACCGCAGGCGGTCGCCCCGGAAAGGCCGTAGGTTGGCGCGCCGTCGAAGTTGCCCGCCCAGAGCCCCACGATATACCGCGGGGTGACGCCGAACAGCCAGGTATCGCGGTAATTGGTGCTCGTGCCCGTCTTGATGGCGACGGGGAATGGGTAGGAAAAAAACTGCGGGTTGCCGAACGTGAGAAGCCTGGCGGATGGGTCGGCGAGCATTTCGAGAGTGATCCAGGCTGTAGCAGCAGATACAATTTCTGAAGATATAGAAGCCGGTCCCGGCGTTGCCCGGAGTGACACGCGACGGCCGGCGTGGGCCAGCATGCCGTAGGCAGCCGCGACGGAGGTCATCGAGAGTTCTGGGTTCCCGATTGCGAGGCCGAGGCCGTAGACATCGGCTAGCGCCTCATCTGGCGGAAGGAGGCCAAGACTGGCAAGGAGGCGGTAAAACGTCTTGCCGCCGAGGGTGTTCAGCATCTTGACCGCGGTGATGTTGAGCGAGTTGCCGAGGGCACTTCGCACGGTGATGGGGCCATACGAGCGGCGGTCGGCGTTGACGGGGAGATAGTCTCCCTGCGGTGTCCTGAAGGTCTGCAGCGTGTCCGAGATGACCGATGAGGCGGAGAATCCCTTTTCGAGCGCGAGCGCATACAGGAATGGTTTGAGAATCGAGCCGCCCGAGCGTCGGGACGTGCAGCCGTTATTAAACCCCTCCGTTTCCGGGCCCCATCGTTGGGAGCCGGCCATCGCGAGCACCGCCATGGTCGGGGTGTCGATGACGAGACCCGCCGCCTGACGGGCGCCAGAACGGGCCAGTCGGCTCCGGTGCGTTTTCAGGACGTTTTCGAGCCGGCGCTGGGTGTCGATGTCGATGGCCGTCGTCAGTCGGCCGGTCGGCGTGCCGATCTCGGCGAACAGCCACTCGGTGAAATGCGGGCAGGTGATAGGCAGTTTCCAGGGACGTATGCCGAGGGGTTTTCTGGCTGCCGTCGCGCACGCGTCCGTATCGGCGAGGTTCAGCTTTGCCATGCGTGAAAGGACCCAGTTTCGCCTCGACTTCAGCCGCTTCGCCCCTCCCGGACGCCACGGGTTGAGCCGTGACGGCGATTGCGGTAGTGCTGCGAGTGTCGCGGCCTGGGCGAGATCGAGCGCCGCCGGTTCCCGGCCGAACAGCAGGTATGCGCCGGCCCAGCCGCCGCGAAGATTGCCGGCCATCGGGGCCAGGTTCAGGTAGGCGGAAAGGATCTCCTGTTTGCTCATCTGCTGTTCAAGCCGCGCTGCGAGAAACAGCTCGGATATCTTCGCAGCCAGGGTCCGAGGGCGCGGCCGGGAAATGCGCATCACCTGCTGGGTGATCGTGCTGGCTCCAGAGACGACGCGCCGCTCAAGGATATTGTCCCAGGCGGCCCGGGCGATTGCCGCGAGGTCGAAGCCGCCGTGGCGGAAGAACGATCGGTCCTCCGCGGCCAGCAGCGCGTCCACCAGCAGAGGAGAAAAGCTCGCCAGCGGGGTGTCGAGCCGTATGTCGCCCGACGGGCTGGTGAACAGGCGCAGCAGGGTGCCGTCGCGTGCGAGAAAGGCGCCGCCGTCAGCCGCCAGCGCCGACCTGACGAAACCGGCGGCATCCGGGACGAGCAGACGCACGGCCGGCTTCCAGCAGACCGTCGTCAAAAGGAAAACGAGGGCGGTAAATAATATGATAACTTTGATATATTTCAAATGGTACTGTATCTCGATGAGACCCTTGGATTCCGTTCGTGCCGGGACTGTCGAAGCACGAACGGCCTCTCGCCCTTCGACAGGCTCAGGGCGAACGAAACGACGATTCCTTCCCGCGGAACTGCTTCCATGATGCTGAGGCTTCGTGCGAAACGAGGGCCGGCCGCCCTGCGGCGGCCGGCCCGAACGTTCAGAATACCGACCCCCTCACTTCGCGGCGGGTTCGATGCGGATGCTTTCACCGGTCGTCATGCCGAAATAATCCGGCTCATACATCAGCGAGACGTGGGTTGGGCGCATCCAGAACGTACCTTCGCAGACCGCTCGGGCGAAGTAGGTGAACCTGAAGCGGTTGCTCCAGAGCCGGTTCTTGAATGCGAGCACCCGGTCATTGCGCATTTCGAAGTGGTCGGGCTGGAGCTTGTAGCAGCCGTCTTCCCAGGCGGAATACCACTCGGGGTCATCGTCATCGGTGTCCCCTTCTTCCTCGTCGTCGGACGAGGGCTTCACCGGAGCCTCGGTGCGCAGCGCCGTATTGATTGCTATAAAACCTGCCGGCAGCGGGTCCTCGAGGGCGACGTACTGGAAGTCGCACCAACGGTTGGAGCGGGAGTACGAGTCCTCGAACTCGACGACGATCTTCAATAGATCGCCGACCCGGATGGTTTCGGTGCCTGTCATGTTCATGACGCGTTTGACGACGTGGAACCCCTTGTCGAGGTCTTCGGACCGCGAAGCGGGGTCGGGATGCTCGAACCGGAACGCCCAGTGGAGGAGGGCTTTTTCCGGCCCCTCGATCACGATCGCCGGGGTTGCCAGCAGGGCTTCGGCGTCGAGGGCAAGTTCGGCCCCGGTTTTTCCGACGGTCGCCTCGATCGTGGGCTTGCCGGCGTGGAGGATTCTGACCGGGAGTTCCCTGTCGGACATCACATCCTTCTTCTCGAAATACTGGGCCAGAGCGAACAGCGCCCAGCCGGTGTCGGCGGTGGAGTTCCACCGGCCTTCCGTACTGACCGATTTGAGGAGCATGCCGGCCAGCTCGTCGGCCTTCTTCGTGGCGCCTTCGATGACCAGCGTCGCGAGCAGGGTCGCCGCGACCTCGCGGACGCTCGAGTTGGTCCAGTCCCTGTAGCTGTCGGATATGGTGGGGGTGAGTTTTTTGAGCTGTTTCTTGAGCTGATCGGGCGTCTGGCTTTTGACGATCGCCGATGCCCAGAGAAGCAGGGCTTGGGACTCGTATTCGCGGTGCGTCATGCCCGTCATGAGTGACGTCAGTTCTTCCGCCGACAGGGAGCCGTTTCGCGCAAGATTGACGGCGGCGAGGTCGTTGATGCTGTAGTTGCGCCAGCCGCTCTGCTCCTTGCCGAGGAGCAGGTCGCGAACCGCCTTGACGGCCTTGTCGAGCCGCTCCTGGGGGACGTCGAAGCCTACCTGTTTCGCGAGGGACAGCGCGAACATCGCGTAGTGCGTACCCCACCAGCTTCCCGTGCGTTCGCCGGGCCAGTAGGCGAACAGGCCGCCCGGCGTCTGCATGCGCAGGACCCGGTCGATGCCGCCCTTGAGGAACTTGTCGACTTCAGCGATGGTGATTCCCGGCATCAGTCCCTGGTTCACCAGCGCGCGGATCGCCGCGAGGGGGATGATGCCCGAACTGGTCTGTTCGATGCAGCCGTAGGGATAGTGCAGCAGATATTTCACCCCCGGGGTCAGGCGAGACAGCTGGGTTGTCGTGAGGGTCAGCGTCGCTCGAAGCGTGTTCTTCCGATCCTGGGCGGGCATGTCGGCGACACCGGTGGGCGGATCGAACTCGATCTCCTGCTTCCCGGTGCCGGAGCCTTGCTTCGTTTTGGTGAGGACCGTATGTTTCGAGACGATCGGCAGCGGCAGTCGGATCGCATCCTTGAAGTCGCCGTATCGACCGCTGAGCGTAATCGAGCCTTCACCTGGGCCGTTCTCGGCGGACAGCCGGGTGCGCACGACGGTGTTGGTCAGTGGGGCCAGATCGGCTTCTGACTGGTCGAGCGTCGCCGTCAGGTTGGTCGTCTCGGCGACGGCCAGGCTCGCCTTGCCCGCGGTATCGGTTTTGTTGCAGGCCGACAGGGGGAAGAATGCCTCGTCGCCCGCCGTCAGGAAGCGCGGCATGCCTGGCTGGAGGTAGAACTCCTTGGTGACGATCATGTTGCGCTGGGCTGAGCAGAACGCGGTGCCGGTGCTCAACGCCACGACGTAGACGCGGTAGGCTGTCGTCGAGTCGGGCAGGGTGAAGTCGATCGCGGCGTTTCCCGCCGCATCGGTGTACAACGCGGGATTCCAGTAGGCGACCGGCCGGAAATCTTTGCGCAGGGCCATGTCGGATGCCAGCGCTCCGTTGCCCATGTCGCCGCCCGTGAGCGGGTTCGTCGCGAACAGCTTGAACAGCTCCTGGGTCAGCAGGGACAACCGCAGGTCGCCCGTGAAGACGGAGAGAGGAAGCGAGAAGTTGAGCAGGCGAGAGAGAACCGGCGTGACGTAGCCGGTCAACGCGAGAACCGCTTCGTCGACGACGCAGACGGCCATTTCGCATGTCGTTCCCTGGCCCTTTTCGTCGGTTACGTGGAACGTCAGGCGTCGGGGTTCGCCGGGCCGTCCGCGCAGATCGCCCTTGCCCTCGGTCTCGTCGGGGGCGATGACCGCTTTCAGACCCTCGACCGCGTTACGGACGTCGACCGAGGCAACGCCGTAGAAGATGCGTGGGGCGCCCACGTCGAGCTGGCTGCGGTAGGTGGTCATCGTCGTGCGGCCGCACGGCACCGTCAGGGTGACGAAGGCGTTGGGCCGGCAGTCGGCGCCGAACTTCATCTCGAAGGAGCCGCGCCGCCCGTTCAGGGGCACGACACGCCATTCGAAGATGCGATCGCGCTCACAGGTGATGAGGGCATGTGACGCCGCGCGTGGCAGGGAAAAGTCGACGCGGGCCGACTCGTCGACCCTGAGTACCGCACGGTCGACCGAGAGGATCAGCTCGCTGTCGCTTCGTCGTCTCGTGCGGCTGTCCTCGTCATCATCGCCGCTCTCATACACGTAGCCGACGTCTGCGATCTGACTGCACCTGAATTCTCCATCGTCGCAGATATATATTGCTTCGAACTTATATTCGCCGGAGTCGTCGAACGACAGGTCGAACGAGGCCTTGCCGCTCGACATCGGCTGGGTTGTCGTCAAGGTGCGGATCCAGCCTTGGTCCCAGCGGTAGAAGATGTTGCCGTCCTCGTCGCGTTTCTGCGTGTAGAACCAGCGTTTGCGCAGGATGTCGAGCCTGACGGAGCCGGAATCCCGGCGGTTGCCGTCGGCGCCGACCGCGATGACGTCGAGAGACGCCTCGTCACGCTCGTTCAGTTCGGGAAGCCTCGTCATGCCGACATGGATGGTGGCCTTCGGTTCCCAGGTTTTCACCAGGGTCGCAGGCCGGGCGTCGACGTCCATGACGGTGGCGCTGATCTCGATGCCGTACAGGCCGTTCATCAGCGTGCGATCGATGGGAAGGGAAACGGCGAGCCGACCGTCCTTGTCGAGCAACGATTCGCCCGATTCGATCAGGGTCGAGTCGTTTCCCACCCCTCCGAAATGATAACCGGCGTATCCCTCGACCGAGGGTTCGATCGTCACCATGCGAGCGGTCCACCGAAGTTTCGCGTGGCGCAGGACGCCGCCGGTGTAGTATTTTCCGGCGATCCGCGCTTCCAGATACTCTTCGGTCTCGCGGCGGCCGGGTACGCGCTCGATCTCGCGGCTTTTCGTTTCCGTTTCGATCTCGACGAAGTGGCGCGGCGGTTCGAACTGCTGGACCTGGAAGCCGACCGAGACCAATTCCGTCTTTCCCGCCTTTTCTTCGGTCGTCTTTTCATCTTTTTCGCCGAAGAACCAGTTCCAGACGGACGTTGTCAGCGATGCTGCGGTGGGGAGCGCCGCCGGTGGGGTGTGGATGACCTTGAGGTTGTACTGCCCGAGAGGGGCGAACTCCTTGAGCTTCAGGCTGCCGGAGCAGGTGCCGTACTCGTTCAGGACCAGATCGGTATCGAGAATCTTCTCGTCGCGGGCATCGGTGACGACGATCGTCACGGCTTCGCCGGCTGGGGACCGGATCGCATTGTCCCGGTAGGCGCGGAGGGTGGCCTTGAAATGGACGGTTTCGCCTGGTTTGTAGATGCCGCGCTCGGTGAACGCATGCGCGTTGCGTGATTTGAGCGTGACGTTGCCGGGCGGGGCCTGGATGACGCTGTAGGGACGGAATCGATTCGAGTCGAGTTGCATGAACGCGGCGTCATCCTCGTTCGCAGCGACAATGATTGCCGAGTCGGCCACGTTGAGGGGAAAGACAGTCAGGTGCGCCGGCCCGCTGGCCAGATCGATAGCGGGGAAGTTCGCCCCGTTTTCGGCGACAAGAAGGCCATCGCGGTCGGTTGCGCCGAGAATGAGCCGTTTGTCGTCGCGCGTGAACAGGAGAATCGCCGTGTCAGGAACGGGCTTTCCGGTCTCGATCGACGTGACCCAGACAAGGAGTTGTGTCGCGCTGAACTTGTAGGTGATCGAAAGGTCGGTGATCTGGAACAGGCGTGTCGCATGCTTCAGTTCTGGGCGCTCGGGATCGAGCAGCTGGACGAGAAACGCGCCGCCCTTCGCCGCCTCCTTGCGGAAGGAGAGGGGAAGTGAGAGCCTGTGTGCCTTGTCGGGGGCGCCATTCGCGAAGAACGGCTCGGACGACTGGGCGAAATCGCCCGTAAACCAGGCGAGGTTCGTATTACTTCCGGCGGGGGCCGTCAGCGTGCGCATTTCCTCGAGGCGGGTCACGCCTTCGACCATTTTTTGCTCGGCGAACGCGGCCGCGGAGGCGATACCCTCTTCGACCTCGTTCGATGCGCGCATCGCGGAGCTCGTCCGGGGCCGCCTGGCATCGGTGGGGGCCAGAACCGTCAGATCAGCAAACTCCGGAGCGAACAGAGGAGGAATGCGGGTCAGCTGGCATCGGACGCCGGACAGATTGGTGACGGAAACCGGCACCAGCTGTCGGCTGCGTAGCTCGATGACGGAACGGTCTGCCTCGAAGCGGATATCCGCCGTCGGGCCTTTTGCCGTGAAGGGGAAGGTGGCTTTCCTGAAGACGTAGGAATAACGGTCGATTTCGCCGCCTCGGACCTCGGCCTGGTAGGTTTTTCCCGTTTCGAGGCCGCCGGTGACGTGAAAGACATGGGCCGTCTCGTCATCCGTCTTCCGAACCCGGATCCGGCCGACAGGCGGGAGGATTCTGAGCTTACTCTTGAGGGCGGTGGCGTCGATCGGCTTGGAGACCGTCACGGCGATACCGCGGCCTTCGTCGACCGTGTAAAAAGGTTCTACCGACAACACGTCCACCGTATCGCGGCACTCGAATGCGACCTGGACCGCGGATGCAAGCGGCTCGCCGCCGGGGGCCGAGAGCCCCTGGCCGATGGTGACCAGGCAGTCGTTGAGGTTGTTCGCCGGCTGTTTCGGGCCGAGAATGAAGCGTGTCCGCTCGCTCGGCAGGGGCTGCGACAGCAGCGGGCTTGCGGTATCCGTCGCGTTGATGACGGTGAACATGCTCGTTGCCGATGCCGTGAGGCATTTGATCTTCTTCGACAACTCGAGCACCGAGACGGGCCGATTGAACTCGAGCGTCAGGCGCCAGTCGAGCGGCTGAAGATCGCCTTCCAGGCTCAGCTTCCAGGTGACTTCGAGCGGTGCGGCATCGGCCGTTCCGATCATGGCGGCTGCGAAGAGCATCGTGAGGAACGGCATCAGCAGC
>JAGOCE010000119.1 GCA_017998915.1 Candidatus Ozemibacteraceae bacterium | reverse complement strand
GTGCGGTGGCCTGAACAGCGTCGCGAACGAGAACGTCAGAACCGGCCGGCCCTTCATTCCGTCAAGTTTTTTCCGTATTTTCGAAAGGAACGATGCGAACTCGTCGAGATCCGCCCCCTCCTCGAAACCGGTCACGATGACAAATACCTTCATCTGCCGGACATTCTTTTTGAACAACTCGTCGAAACCGGCCATGAGACGTGTTTCCGGTAGATTTTTCTGAAGCAATGCCCGGAGGCGTTCGCTGATGCCTTCCATAGCACAGGTGTAGCTGCGCTTTCCGGCGGCGAGCTGGCGTTCGAGCAGCGCCGGCGCCTTCGCGATCGCGTCGAATCTCTGGCTTTTGATGGCGACCCGTTCGAACAGCGGATCCAGCCGGTCAAGAAGAGGCATCAACCCCGTATAGGTGTTCGCGTTGAACGTGTACAGGGCGATTTCCTGGAGACCAAGCGCGGCCTTCAGTTCGAGCGCGTCGCGGGCGATATCGTCGACGGAGCGCTCACGATACGGCTTCTGCTCCCACGACTCCTTGCAGAACGAGCAGACATAGGGGCAGCCCGCCGTCACGATGACATGCGATGCTCCCGCCGAATCCTCGTCATACCAGATCGGGCTTTTCGCATGCGCCCGCCGAAGCCCGGCCAGGTCTGCACGGTTCGCCTTCACGGGAAACGGCGCGCCGGCCTCAGGCACGATCGTTGCGAGCCTGCCGGATATTGCATATGTATGATTATATTTAGCCGGGTCGTAAAACCCGGCGATGCACTCTCCAATTCGCGCCAGCCGCTCGGTTCGAGCAGCCTTGCGATGAGCGGACAAAACGCGCAGAAGGTGGCCGAAGGCCTCATCACCGTCGCCGATGACAACGCCATCGACGAGCCCCTCTCCGGTCTGCAGCGGCCCCACGGGGCCGTGAAGAATGGCCGTCGCGGAGGAGTTGCTTCCGCCGAGAATGACCAGCGGTGATTTCGCTTCGGCACGCCCCTGGCGGGTCAGCGGAATTCCGGAGTGGTGAAGCAGGGCCGGCAGATTCAGCAGTTCCTGGACGATCGAGTTGCTGATCGCGATCAGATCGAACTCGGCAGCCGGCCGCTTCGACGTCGTTCCCGTCAGCAGGGGAACGCCGTCTCGCCGCATCAACGTTTCATCCCTGTGCGGCGGCAGAAAGGCGAGGTCTGCGAAAACGCCGTCCACGTCTCGCGCCATCTGGTACAGGTATGAATGGGTGATCCCCGTCGCAACGTCGTGGTATCCCGACAACCGGACGATCAGGACGCGCAGTTTCGCGCCGTCCCATGCGGCGGGCGGCTGGGTCCCGGGCTCTCCGCCGAGAAACCAGACGCCGTTGTTTGTCATCTCGGCACGATGCGCCTCATACCACCGAACGATATCTTCACGATTGTTCATCATAAATTATATTTTGATCTCTATCGATTTCCTGTTTCGACGGGATATTCCGGTTCGGCAAGGACGGCAGCAGTCATCCGCCGAAAGCCCGCCCCGCCGGGGTTTCGCCCGAGCGATCGCCGATGGATATCGAGCGTGAAGAACCAGAGCGTTCCGATGCATCGGGCCGGAAAGGCGGCGGCATACCTGATATCCGCTCTGTCCGCAGCCGCGGAGTCGCCCGAAGGCGAATTCAGCGTCTTTACGAGGAAGGCTTCACCCCGACCGTCGTCACCCCGCACAAGATATCCGCACCGCCCATCCTCATTCACATGTACCGCCCCGTCTTTTCCGAGAAGCATTGGGAAAGGGAGCCATGTCCGGGGATCATCTGCCGCCCGCACGTAGAGCAGGCGCCGATCGGCCGAGACCCTCACCGGAAATTGTATATCACTCTTTATTGACTCGTCGCCCGACTGGGCCACCGTCCCAATCCTCGTGAGGACGAGCGGCACCGCCGCCGTCACGCCGTTCTCCGGGACATGGGCGAGTTTCTCCAAGCGGCAGCCGTCAGCCGGCATTCCGCCAAGGGAGGTCTGACCTTCGAGCACCGTTGCTTGTTCTGCAACAGCCATCTGAATTCCCATATTTCGCCAAGCCGCGGGTGGTCCTGGGCGTCCCCAGACCGGGCGTATAAGCAGCGTGTTTCGGTCAAGACGCCATGTTCCTCCCATCGGACACAGAATTGCCGCTGCATCCGCTCCGCCAGGCGTTGGGGCAAGAACCACTCCGGTAACGGCACCAGAAGGCCAGAGGCCGAGCAGAACGGAGCCAACCGGCTCATTCCCCGGGCTGCCGACCGACTTCGACATCAGAACCGTTCCGCCATAGACGCCGGGTATAGAGTCTGAAACGGCCGGTGTATCGACGTGTTCCTGCCATCCGTCGCCGGGAGCCGCAACGGGTGCGCGAAGCTTCATGCGAAACGCAAGTATCTCAAGGGGGTGCGGGGAAAACTTGAGATACAGTTCCTCCCCTTCCCTTCTGCCGGTCAGGGTTCCTGAAACATCATCACATCTGAACGAGACATCGGCTCCGCCTGCATCAAACTGCTCCACCGCCCATGTACCGCGTGTCCAGATCAACCTTCCGCCGGGCTTCAAGGCAGCGAACCGGAAATGGCCGTCCGCGTTCAGGACACATTCGGCGATCTCACCGGGTTGAAGAACGGATTCGCCCATCCGCTCGACGATTTTCACGGACGTGCCGGCAAACACCCCTGGAATGGTCGCCGCATCCTGGGCAAATCCCGTCGAACCGGCAATGGTGAGCAGGCATAAAAAAAACGCCATGGCATGCCAGGGCGAAGGGCGGCTATCGAGAGAAAAAATCCGGCGGAATCCCGCGATTACGTTCGCGAATACCCGCTTTTGCAACGCAGAATGCGAAGCAGGGTTCCGGCAGACTCTTTCTGGTTCGCGAAACTCCAGCTCGTGATCGGAGACATGCACACGTCCTTGTCGGGGCAGTTCTTGCAGTTCATACCGGTCTCCTGTTGATTCATGTCTGATTGCGATGGCTTCATATTCGATATATCGGCAATCCGGACGAAAATACGGAGGCATGGCGCCCTCTCTCAAGGCATCAGACAAAAGCCGGTGCATCGGTCATTGCCCCTTCCGGGAAGGTGGCAGGGCCTGCGTCACGAGGTCCAGAACCATCCTGATCCGGTTGATGAACGGAGCGAGTTCCCGGTTGATCTGCCCGGGGTTCTGTCGAAGCCACAGGGTGATCGTGAACGCGAGCTGTCTGAGCTGGTCGTTCGCCCCGCGGGCTTTCTCGAGCCACTCCTCGTGGTCTTTCCAGGTCATCGCTTCGAGGCTTCTGAGCCGGTCGACCGCCCGCAGGTTCTCCTCCTGCAGCATGAGAATTCGCCTGTGATACGGCGTGAAAGCATTCGCGACATGCCAGATCTCGTCGTTCCGACGGAGCATTTCCTGCATTTCGGTGAGCCAGAGCGTGGCTGACGCGTGTTCCTCGTCCGGCATCTCGGTTTCCGAAGCCGTTGCCACGACGTTCAGCGTTCCAGGAACCTCCGAAGCGGGCTCCAACGCCTCCTGGGGTGCGGTCTCGAGTCGAGCGGCAGGCAGAGAGTCTTCAGGCACCTCCTGCTCCCGCCGTTCTCGGATGGCTTCGATCCTCAGGGTCTTCCTGCATTCTTCGGGAACCTTGTCGAGACTACCGACGATGACGACGCGGCCATCGAGATCGACGTATCGGTACAAGGTCAACCCATCCGCCGCGCCCAAAACGACAAGAAAGGGAAACACGATCGCGAGATGTCGCCATTGCATGCGCATGCCCCCGACCCTACCCGATTTGCCTCCGTTCGGCAAGTAGGCACGCACTGCCGTGTGCGCCGCTCACATCCCATCAGAATCACGTTCCCCGGTTGCTCCTGATCCGATGGAAGTGGTATTCTTCGAGCCACATGGAAGACATTCAGAGCCAGCATGACCAGCGCGACATCCCGATCGACCGGGTCGGCATCAAACGCCTGTCGTATCCGATCTCGGTTCACGACCGGGCGAACCGCGTCCAGCAGACGGTCGCCGAAATCGATATGACGGTCGATCTGCCGCGCCATTTTCGCGGAACACACATGAGCAGGTTCGTCGAGATCCTTGACGCGCATCGCGGCGAGATCACGATGACAACGATGGCCGACATCCTCAGGGAAGTCCGTTGGAAACTGGCGGCAGAGCGGGCCGAGATGTCCGCCTCGTTTCCGTATTTCGTCGAGAAAGTCGCGCCGGTCTCGGAAGCGCGAAGCCTGATGCGGTATGACTGCCGTTTCCTGGCGAAGTTCGACGGGAGCGATGATTTCGTCCTGACCGTGACGGTCCCCGTTACGACGTTGTGCCCCTGCAGCAAGGCGATCAGCCGCGAATCGGCCCACAATCAGCGGAGCATGGTCACGGTGAGCGCGCGATTCGGCTCGTTTCTCTGGATCGAGGACATCATCCGGTGCGTCGAGGAGTCGGCCAGCGCCGAGGTATTTACGCTGTTGAAGCGCTCCGACGAGAAGTATCTCACCGAGCATGCCTACGAACATCCGCGGTTTGCCGAAGACCTGGTGCGGGAAGTCGCCGTCAGGCTCGACGCAATCCCCGCAATCACCTGGTATACCGTCGAGACCGAGAATTTCGAAAGCATTCACGCGCACAGCGCCTACGCGTTCCTGAAACGGGAACGGGCCGGCTCCGTCGCGGATGCCGGCCCGGTCTTGGTGTCGAAGAAGGCGCCTAGAAAACCACCGACCCGCCGAACGTGACGTTCCTCATGCGCTTGTGGCTGATAGCGCCGGGAAGCCGCTCATAGTCGCCGTCGGAGATGTAGGACGCGTCGAAGTAGACGATCTTCTGGTAGTTGAACCGGAAGCCAAGGCTGAATTTGTCCCCGTTGAAATCGTAGACGAAATGGGCGCTGTCGCTCATGGGCACGGCGCCGCCGACCATGAAGAAAACAGGGTCGGCATAGCCTTTCCCTTTGTTATAGTCATAATTATATCCGCCGTATTTGGCGCGCTTCAATTTATCCCAGCCGGTATAGAAAAACTTATAATCATTCGCCCCAAAGTTCGCCCCGACGCCAACCCAGGCGACCGGCACGCCGGCGTTCACCCAGACCGAGTGGTATCCTGCCTGCGAGTCCGCGCAGAAGCTCCCCCCCAGCGTCAGATTTCCGGGGACCTGGTACTTCGCGTTGACATAAACCGGCTCGTTGACGTCGAACTTGTCCTGGTTTCCGAACCCTTTGTCGATGCCGAATTCGAAGCCGTCCATGACGCCGTAGGTCACGGCGATGTTGGTGTCCATGTAGTTGCCGTCGCTGTAGGTCTCGTCGTTGATGCCCTTCAGATCGAACGGCAGCACATGCACCGAAACCGCGCTCTTGTTCGGCTCGAGCACACCGGGCGACGGAATCAGTTGGGCGCCGCTCATACCGCAGATGCCGACTCCCTGGCGGGGCGTCTTGCGATCCGTCAGCAGCGGCCTCAGTCCTTCGGGAACACGCGTTTCGGGCGGCAGGGAAAGCGAATCGCGCGGTCCCTGGTTCGAGCCTCCGAGCGTCACGAGCCGGCTTTCCTGCGAGTAGGACGCATCGGCATCGACCCCGAGCGTGCGGACCGGCTGAACGCGCGCGTTCTGCGACACGGACGTTCGCGCCTGTTCCGGGGCGCCGGAGGCTGATTTCATGAAGTTCCGGAATGCGGACAGGTCGAGGCCGAAGCCGCTTCCGGCGCTCCAGAGAAGGAGCGCCGAGATTCCGACACAGGCACGTCTCATAAGGCGTTTCATGGGCAATTTATCGGCGCTGCCCGCGCGCCATACGGCGACGGGACCACGCGATACTCCGCTTTGTCATTTGAGAGAACGAGAGAGTCTCACCAATCATCGGCAGGTTTGGCCCATTGTTTAACGGTGCGGCATGCCGAGTTTTCCCGCCCCGCCGTCGGGGTTTCTTGACAAGGTCCCCCCACCCCCATATAATGGGCCGGTGATCTGCATCCCCGCTGAATCGGAGAGGTGATGGAACAGCTCGCCTTCGAGGCGCTGCTCTACACGGAAGGCCGCCTGTCGCTCGGGAAAGCGGCCCTTCTGTGCTGCATGGTTTCCAACGACCTCGACGAGGCGCTCGTCGCTTGGCTGGCGAAGCGCGACGTCCGCGCCGTGATCACCCGCGCCGGCGGAAGCGGCGACAACCTGAAGAGCAAACTGCTGCGCAACGCGTTCGGCGCGGCAGAAAACAGCGGCCTGCTGGCCGTTTCCCCACGGAACCGATACGCGATCACCCGGCTGGTCGAGGATGTCATGCGCTCGATCGACAGCCCGCTGCTCGACGTCGCGGGCGGCGGCATGAAGATCGGCCTGGTCACGCACGGCAACGACCTCGCCCTCGGGATGCACGGCAATCTCGGCATTCCGGGCATGGACGTCGATTACGAAGTATCCATTTCGCGCACACTCAATCACTATCTGGAGGCCTGACCTTGATCGGACTCGTGCTCATTACCCACGGAACTCTCTCCCAGGTGCTCGTCGAGACTGTGAGCATGATCATGGGCCCCCAGACCGACATCACGGCCATCACCTTTTCGGCCCGAGAGTCGGTCGAAACCCTGCGCCAGAAAGCCATCGACGCGATCGCCCCCTACCGCGAAACCGGCTGCCTCATCATGACGGATGTGCTGGGCGGAAGCGCCACGAACATCTGCGTCGAGCTTCTGAAGACCGACAACGTACGCGTCCTTACCGGCGTGAACCTCCCCATGGTCATGGAGGCGGCGAATCACCGCGCCACGACCGATGTCACCGCTCTCGCCCAGCGCGCTCGTGACGGGGCCATGCGCGGCATCATCGATCTCAAGGCGTTCTACGAAGAGCGCATGGCAAAAAAGAAAGTCCCCTCCGCATGAGCAGACCCGTGCATTTTCTCAGAATCGACGACCGGCTGATCCACGGCCAGGTGATCGTCGGCTGGCTTCCCGCTCTCGGTTCGACGCACATCATGATCGTGAACGATCGCATCGCGGCGGACGGCGTGCGTCAGGAGATGATGGGGCTGAGCGTTCCCCAGACCGTCACGCTCCAGTTCTGCTCGACCCGCGACACGAACGCGATCGGTGCCGCTGTCATGGAAACACTGGTCCTGGTCGCCTCACCGCGCGATGCGTGGCTCTGTCTCCAAGCCGGCCTCACCCCTTCCGTCATCAACGTCGGCGGGCTTCATGCGCGTCCCGGTAAGACCGAGCTGCGCGAAGCCCTTCACGTCGATGACGACGACCGCGCCCATTTCGACCTGATCATGAAAGCCGGCTCGATGCCGGTTTTCCAGCCCACTCCCCAGAACGACCCCCTGCCGCTGGGCGAGATTCTCTAAAGCGAGGACATTCATGGCTTCCGTCACATTCACGAAGATCGTCAAGACCTACGAAGGGGCGTCGTCGCCGACCGTCAAGGGCATCGACCTCCACATCAACGACCGCGAGTTCGTCGTTCTCGTCGGGCCCTCGGGCTGCGGTAAATCGACCAGCCTGCGCATGATCGCCGGCCTCGAGGACATCACCGACGGCGAGCTCAAAATCGGCGACGTCGTCGTCAACAACCTGCCACCGAAGGACCGCGATATCGCGATGGTGTTCCAGAACTACGCCCTGTATCCGCACATGAACGTGGCGGACAACATGGCGTTCGGACTTCGCCTGCGCAACCTGCCCGAAGCCGAGATCCAGAAGCGCGTCAAGGACGCCGCCACCATCCTCGGTCTCGAAACCTATCTCGAACGGCTTCCGAAGCAGCTTTCCGGCGGTCAGCGCCAACGTGTCGCCCTCGGCCGCGCGATCGTGCGTGAGCCCAAGGTGTTCCTCATGGATGAACCGCTCTCGAACCTCGACGCGAAGCTTCGCGTGCAGATGCGCGCCGAGATCAAGAAGCTCCACCAGCGGCTGATGACCACGTTCGTCTACGTGACGCACGACCAGGTCGAGGCCATGACGATGGCCGACCGCATCGTTCTGCTGCACAACGGTGTGATCCAGCAATACGACATTCCTGACGTGATCTATAGCCGGCCGGCCAACACATTCGTCGCGACCTTCATCGGCTCGCCGCCGATGAACGTCCTCAAGGTCAGTCGCACCGCCAAGGGCATGGACCTGCAGGCGAAGGAAGGCAACGCCACGGCCGCCTGGGAAATGAACCTCTCCTCCAGCTTCAAGGGAATCGGCGACGCCAGCGATCTGTTGCTCGGCATCAGGCCCGAGCACATCCTGATCGGCGACAAGGCCGCAGGCATCCCGACGCTCCAGGTGCCCGCCCGCGTCGACCTGATCGAGCCGATGGGCGCCGAAACCTATCTGTATCTCCAGGCGCACGGCCACAATCTGATCGCCCGCGTCGACCCGTCGACGCACGCGGAAGTCGGCCAGACCGTGACGGCCCACATTCCGCAGACTCGTTTCCACCTGTTCGACGAAAAGAGCACCAACCGGATCCCGCGCCAGAACGAGGCATGATGAGCCTTTCCACAAGCCGGTCGATCGAATCCGGCTTCCCAGCCGCCGCCGGCCGCCGAGGCCAGGCGGCGGCGCTGTTGTGCCTGACCCTCCTCCTTACGGCCCTCTTCATCGCCGGCTGCGGAGGCACGGGAAAGAAAAGCGCCTCCGACACCCCGATCGTTCCCGGCCTCGGAAAGGCGCGCCTGAAGTTCTGGAACACGATGAACCAGGCGGAGTGCGAAGCGTTCGCAGGCGTCCTGACCGAGTTCAAGCTCAAATATCCCGACATCGCCATCGATGTCGAGAACGTATCGTTCAGCCAGGCCCGTGCGAAATACGAGCAGGCGGTCAAGTCGGGCACAGCCCCGGACGTCTTTCGCGCCGACCGGTTCTGGCTCAAGGATTTCGCGAAACAGCGTCTCGTCGAGGAATTCAACACGACCGGCATGCAGGAGGAGCTCGAAGACCTGCTTCCGCTCGCGCGCGACGTCGTCACCATCGACGGCAAGACGTGGGGAATCCCGCACACGCTCGACTGTCTGGCCCTCTTCTACAACAAGGCGCATTTTAAAGATGCCAATATAGAACGCCCGCCCGAGGACTTCGACGGGTTCCGCGATACCGCGCGGAAGCTCACCGATCCCGGGAAAGGGCGTTATGGCTTCTTTCTCCACCCGGAAGGCTGGTGGTTCGAGCCGTTCCTGTTTGGATTCGGCGGCCGCTACGTCGACGATGCGGGCAACCTGACCATCAACTCCGACCAGACGCTGAAAGCGCTCCATTACCTGATCGACCTGAAAGAGGCCGACAAGGCCGTTCCGCCGGTGAACGTGCGCACCGACGCGTATTCGATCATGATGCAGGGTTTCAAATCCGGCCAGATCAGCATGATCCTGAATGGCCCCTGGGCCATCCGCGACGTGCTCGCCGGGCAGGAGTTCAGGGAAAACGCTGAGAATCTGGGGGTTGCTCCTCTTCCGCACGGCCCCTTCGTACGGCACAGCCCGGCTGGCTGTCAGAGCCTGGTCGTCGGCAAGGGCTGTAAGCATCGCCCGGAAGCGCAAGCATTCATCAGGTTCTGTTGTTCGCCCGAGGCGTTGGCGATTTTCGTCAAGCGCACCTATGGCCTCCCCGCCCGCCGGGCCCTCTTCAGCGATCCCGAGGTCAAGAACGATCCGTTCCTTTCACCCTTCATCATACAACTGCAAATGCTCAAGAACATCGAATTCCAGCCCCGCAACGGGAGCATGTACGGCCCGATCGGCGATCATCTGTCGCTCGTCATCAACGGTGATGTCGCACCTGAAGACGCGGTCCGCGACATGGAAGCGGCGCTGACGAGGCACCACTGAACCCATGCCGAACGACCATCTGACCTCCTCGCTGCTGATCGGGCTCATCGGCGGCGTCGTCGATCTCGACTCGACGGCAACCTGGCAGTTCATGATCTCCCAACCCATCGTCGCAGCCCCGTTGACCGGCCTATTTTTAGGAGCGCTCGTCGGCCAGGAAGCCGCAGGTCTGAAACTCGGTCTCATGATCGGAACGATCCTCCAGCTTCTCTGGATCGAACAACTCCCGCTCGGCATGAATGTACCCCCCGACGCCGCTCTGGCATCGGTGCTTTCCGTCGCGCTGGGGTTTCTCGCCGGCCGCGACTTTGACACCTACGTGGAGCGGGAGGTCTGCAACACGGTTGCACTGTTGGTCGCCGTCGCGCTCGGCCTGCTCGGCCGCGCCCTCGATCGCGGGATTCGAAGGCTCAATACGCGCATGGAGAGCTGGGTGACGGCCCGCCTCCACGCGAGCGACGCCACATGGGCCCTTCCTGTCGGCCATACGGTCGGGGGCCTGTATACCTTCGGCAAAGCGTTTCTCTTCTGCTTCATCGTCACCTGGCTCGGCGTCGAACCCCTCCGCGCGTTCACCCGCTCGCTCAGCTTCGGCCAGAATACAGGATTCATCGTCATCCAGGGGCTTCTCCCCTCCGTCGGATTTGCCGTCCTTGCCGGCATGTGCATCAAGGACAGGCTGGAACTGAGGTGGTTCATCGCCGGCATCGCCCTGTTCACGATTCTTCCGGCCAACATCTGGGCAGGCTGGCTCGCCGCGGCGCTGATCGCCGTCAGAACCTATCGGACTGAA
>JAGOCE010000118.1 GCA_017998915.1 Candidatus Ozemibacteraceae bacterium | reverse complement strand
CGGTTTGCACGGGAAGCTTCGCTGTTCTCCAGGATGTCCACCCTCCTCATCCTGGCGGCCGCGCTCTTTCTCGTATTTCCGGAACCTGCCATCTCCCAGCCGTTCGACCTGATGATACCCGACGAGCAGACGAGAGATCCGTTGAGCACCGAACTTCGGCATCTCCAGAGCATCGAGCGCGACATCCAGCTCGAGCGCCTGACCCAGCCTCCGCACAAGTTCGACGCCCTCGTCGAGATCGGAAACCTCCGGCTGGAACAGGGCCGTCTCGAGGAGGCCCAGCGGTTCTTCGAGCAGGCGCTCGAAATCCAGCCCGACAACATGCGAGCGAACGAAGGCTTGGCTGCCGTGTTTCTTCGCCAGGGCCGGTTCAGCGACACGAAAGCGATCTACGACCGGCTGACGCTCCTGTATCCCCTCAGCGACAAACTCCGGGAGAACCTGGAGCTCGTTCGCTCTCGTCTCAGCTCGGTTGCGGAGATCGGCGTCCGGCTCCACGAGGACAACGCCGGCCAGACCGAGTTCATCTCGAGCCTCGAAGCGTATTTCCCCTCATTCACGTATCCGAAGTTGTCGGCCCGGTACAGGCTCGAAACCTGGGCTTACGAAGACCGTAACCTCGACGAGACGACCGACAGTCGGATTCTTTCGGGAACCTTCGAATACAGCCTCGACCATCGCACCCGCATCGCCGCGACGTTCGCACCCGAGCGGTTTTCCGACGAAGACACGATCAACGGGTATTCATTCCAGGGCGTGACGGGCAACGGTCAGCTCAATCTTGCCGTCTTCGCCGGCCATGGCTCCTACAAGGAAAATCTCGAGACGGCGCGCCGGCTGCTGTCCGAGGATTACGCGACGCTGACCGTCTTCGGAGACCTGCACGAGCAGACACGCATTCAGCAGTCCTTCACGACGGGTGACATCACGGACGGCAACGCCCGGCGAAGGTTCGATACCGAGATTCTGCATTATATCAAGCGTCGCGGCATTCCGTTCCTATCCCTCCAGCTCAAGCTTTCCCAGGCGAGCTTCGAGAACCAGCTCGATGCGGGCGGCGCGGCGTACACCTACTGGGCGCCCCGCGATTACCGAGGCGCCGAGTTGATCGCCGGCTGGGAGCGCGCTGTCGGCTCAAACTGGTGGTGGGGTTTCGACACCCGCTTCATCTCGAATTCCTGGCGCGACACGGCCCCGGAAACCCGCCGGGAAAGCGGCCTGGGAGTGACCCTCCACGCCAGCTACCGGTTCGATACCGGCCGGCTGCATGCTGAATTCGGCAACACCCTCCGGGATTTCACCCGCGAGCGGATGCTGGGCGTGTACGGCAGCTTCGACTTCTGAGCCCCTACCAGATCAGCGAGACAATCCAGCTGATCACATATCCGCTGATGAACCCGTCGGCGAACGCCCACGCGGCGCCGTGCAGAATGCCGCGCGGCGTCAGATCGAAGCCCTCGTAGACGATCGCGACGACCAGCAGCCACGGGCTGGGCTCGCCGCTGGTGATCTCGGCGAGAGCCCAGACCGTCAGAACGGCGGCCCACGCCATCCCGACCAGGATGCCGACTTCGAACGGGGTCACGGTTCTCCTTGATTATATATTTTCAAATATAACCGAAGCATATCCAACACCGCGCGGATGGGCCATGACGTCCATGGAGGTGGCATACGCCAGCTTCGTCGCGCGGATGTTTTTCCTGGCCAGCGCGGCAAGGAACGTGGTGATGGGAATGACGCCACAGATGCTGCGGTCTTCACCCACGACCAGCTCGTAAAAGGCCTTCGCGTCGAGCGACAGGATGACGTCGAGCGCCTCGCCGTCGATCCGGTAGGCTTCGTCGCGCGGGGTTTCATGAGAGAAGTCGGAACTGACGATGCAGACCGTGTCGGCAAATTCGGGTTTCGCGAGCACGTCCGCGATCGCCGTTCCCCACCGCTCGCACCGCGTATAATCGGCGAAGCCGAGGGCAAGGGGCACGATCTTCGGCAGTGTCGCGTGCATGACCTGCTGGATGAACGGAATCTGCACCTCGATCGAATGCTCGAAGGTATGCGCCGCGTCGTCCCTGGTGAACACCCCCGTCTGCTCGAGGGCGGCCCGCAGGGTCTCGTCCGTCTCGATGCTTCCGAGCGGCGTCATCCAGGTGTCTTCGGCGCTCAACGCCGCCAGGGCACCGTATGGCGTGTGCTTCGGCCCGAGCATCAGGAGCCGCCTCGGCGCCGGTTTTTCATCGCCGAGCCGCCGGAACGACCAGCTCGCGACCGGGCCGCTGAATACATACCCGGCATGCGGCACGATCATGCCGGCCAGCCGCCCGGCCTGGGGTTGATGACGGTCCCGCACGCCGAGCCTGTGCTCGTAGCACTGCCTGATCATTTGATACAGCTCGGTCGGCTCGTCTGGATAAAAGCGGCCACTCACGGCAGGTTCTCTCACATGCATCCTCCTGGCAAAAAATCCTCTCCGCAATTCTACCACCAATTCCGTCCCTCATCGTTGTATAATCCCTCAGAGGACTCGATCATGATACTGACAAGGCACCTACTTCGAACCGCGTTCGTGGCGATCTTCCTGTTCGTGGCCGGCTCGGCCGCTTCGGCTTCCGACCGGTTGTCGATCGGCCTGGAAGTCCTTGCGACCGGACATCCCGACCTCGTTGCCGGGAAAAAAATCGCCCTTCTCGTCGGTCTTGCCTCCTACGATCAGAGCATGCGCCACACGGTCGATCGGCTTGCCCGGGCAACCACGATCAGGGCAATCTTTTCCGGCGATCCATGGCCCCGCCGCCTGATCGAACCAGCCTCCGGAGCGAAACAGCTCGACGCCCTCACGCAGGCTCCCGTCCACATCATTCGCGACCCGCTCCAGAAGCCTCTGACAGAGCAGCTGAACGGCGCTGAATTAATAGTTATAGATATACAAGATATCGGCATCCGTTTTTTCCAGGCAGTGACGCTTCTTGCGCAGTTCATCGAGCTTGGCAAAACCGCGGGAATTCCCGTCATCGTCCTCGACCGCCCGAATCCGATCGGCGCCTCGAAGATTTCGGGGCCGCTTCTCGATGTTCACTATCGGAGCAGATTCGGCGTGTATCCGATCCCTCTGGTCTACGGCATGACGTTCGGCGAGCTCGCACTCTTCTTCAACAGGGTTTTCGGGCTGAATGCCGATCTCACGGTCGTCGGCATGGAAAACTACCGCCGGGATGACACCTACCGCACCAGCGGACTTCACTGGGCGCTGCCGTCGGAGCATCTTCCCGACCCCGAATCGCCGGTCTACTACGCGACGACGGGCTTTCTCGGCGAGATGGGCATTTTTTCGACCGGCGTGGGCACGACGCGGCCCTTCCATTATGTCCTCGCACCCTGGATCGATCCCGATGCTCTGATATCGAAACTCGCCGTGCTGAATCTGCCGGGTGTCGCGTTCCTTCCGACCGCAGTACGGCCGTATTACGGGCTGTTCCAGCAGAAACGCGTGCCTGGCATCGAGATCGTCGTGACCGATCACCAGGCTTACGACCCCGTGGGAACCGGTATCGCCATTCTTCATGCTCTCTGGGCCCTGTATCCCGACAATATTCCGCTCTCGAACCAGACGGCCGCGGAAGGCGTCGATATTTTGCTGGGCGGTTCCGACATCCGAACGGCCATCATCCAAGGGAAAGGGATGGATGAGATCCGCGGCCTTGTCAAAGCCTCCGTCTCGGACTTCATGAAGAAACGGAAACAGTTCCTCATCTACCCGGAGGGGCAAACACCATGATGCTTCCCGCCCGTTCCGACCGGCCCGGGATGTCGATGGTCGAGGTCATGATCGGTGTCATCATCCTGGCACTGGTTCTGATCCCCTCGATGAACGTCATCATTTCCGAGACGAAAACCGTTAACGCCACGCGCGACCATACGCAGGCGTCGTTCTTCGCCCAGAAAATTCTCGAGTCGGCCCATGCCTGCAAGTTCGATCTGCTCGATGCCGACCAGTATAATGATGATCCCGTGACCCAGAAGACGACCTTCGAATATGCCCTGAAAAACAACGAAGAGTTCCGCACCGAAACCATCAACGGGATCAAATACGAAGTCGTCAAAAAATTGGACGATGATCTTGTCAAGTTTGCCGCCGACAAGAACGACCCGGCTGTCAGGCCGAACATGGTCTTTCTCTCTTTCACCGTCAAATATACCGGACAAGATAAAAATTCGCACACACTCGATATCCATACGGCTATCAACAGGCGCCAGTAATCCGAAAGGAAGGGTATTTCATGAGACGTGAAGGTGTGACGCTCATCGAGATCATGATGGCGATCATCGTTCTCGCCCTGCTCCTGACGGCCCTCTATCATACGTTTTCCTCCTCCCGCAAACAGGCGCAGGCAGTCATGCAGGCGCACCAGACGAACGACGAGCTGCAGCGGCTCTTCGACAAGATCACCGACGATATCCGCGAATCGAACTTCGTTCTCGAGGGAACGCCCCCCAAGGCGAGCCTGGTGCAGTCGAAGACGCTGAACTCCGGAGATCCCGCGAACTATATCTCGTTTCATAAAGTGACGTACGATTTTTCCCTTCAACCCAAAAGCCTCGGGGAGAATCAGTGCAATTACACGCAGCTGCGCGTCACCTACAAGCTCGAAAAGGTCGACCCCGAGCAGGCGACGGGGCCATATATTCTCTGGCGAGAGACGCTGCCGTTCGACGACCACCGCCAGGAAGTCACGGCCCAGCGTGCCCGGATGGTCATGATGGAGGACATCGACGAACTGGTTTTCTTCAGGCTCAATGAACCGAACCTGCCGAACCATGACAGCGTCTGTATTCGTGCGAGACTGACAGGTCGAGGCAAGGACAGCACATACAACTCGACGCTTTTGACATCGATCAAGCAAAGGGGGGCCGAACCGCAATGAACTCCTTCCGTCCACCCTCTCAGACGTCAACGACCGGCCGCAAAGGATCGGCGATCATCATCTCCGTGGGACTCGGCTTCGTTCTTCTGATCGTCATCGCCTCGCTCAGGTCGTTCACCTCGTATCGCGTTCAGAACACGATCCTGGAAAACAGGAATCTCAAGGCCCTGGCCCTGGCAGAAGCCGGGATTTCCTTCGCCATGACGGAACTGAGCCTGAACAGTTCGTTCAGAACCCACAACGTGAAGATCGATACAGCGCAGAAAAAGCTCCTCTGGGATGAAACCAACCTCCCCACCTGGGCATCCTCCATTGCCAACGACAGCGATTTCGGCTTCTCCCAGAAGAATACTTCAGGGAAAGGGTCTTATCAGGGGACGCTCGGCGATGGACAGTTCCGATTCCGCGTCGGCCTGATCGAGTATGAGGATGACGACCGGACGAAAAACATCGACGAAAGCAAGTGCTTTTTCAAGATCGACTCGATGGGCCGGGTCGGAGATACGATGCGCAGCATCTCGTGCGTCGCGCAGCGCCGGTTCCCGGGCCGCGAGTTTCTGATGTTCGACATGGAGTTTCTCTCGATCGTGTACGGCGAGCCAGGCAATCCCGGCCCGGACAACGTGAACAAGTTCTCGACCGGCAATCTCTACGGGCATTACGGCGTCGAGGTAGGTCAGATTCTCAACGAAAATCATGCCCCTCTGAACAATCCCGGAACAACGCAGGAACTCTTCGACACTCACAGCATCATCAGCGGAGCCGGCGGGATTTTCTTCTGGCAGCCGACGAAGGTCACGTTCCGGGCGAGGCCAGGCTTACCCGAAGAGACGATCACGATGCCGAAAAGCGACATACCGTTCCCGCTCAACGGAACGTATTCATCCGCTGAAAATAAAAAATACGGAGAGGTGCCGGCGGAAATCCGTGGCAAAACGCCGACGATACCCGACAACCTGAAAGAAAAACTCAAGGGGCGGATTCTGGACAAAACCTCACAGATCAGCCTCTCGCCCGGCGAGCCACGGTTCGGTGACCTCAAAAAGAAAGCACAGAACGGGGGGTATATCCCCGAAAACGACGGATCGAATCCCGCTCAGGCATACAAAGTCACCGCCGGCTGGGCGCCTTCCAACGGAGGATCGGTCGATGCGCGAATCCTCGATTTCGGAACGGGACTTCGGAAGGGCAATGTGACGCTTCCGACGAATTTCAATGGCGTTATCTACTCCGACACGAATCTCGTCATCAAGGGGAACCCGCCGCGCGACGTCAAGATCGTATCGAAGAAGAGCATTTTCGTTGCCGGCGATTTCAACCAGCGCAACAACAAGTCCAGGAAAGAGGAAAAATACAGTTTTCCCCAGGATTACGAGCAAAACGCACTCAAAAGCGATGACTACAAAGCGCAGTCCCGAAATCTGCTGACGGACGATCTGAAGGCGGGCTCGAACCCGGACGACCCGGGGAATTTCAAGCATCATTTCGCGGCGAACGTGATCGCGAACGAGCGCGTGGTCTACGATTATCGCAGCCCGGCCGACTGTTTCGAGAACGAAATATATCCCATCATGAAATTCGCTCTCGCGAAGGAGTTCATGTCCGAGGCCGATGCCGAAAAGAGCATGCTCACCCATGACGGAGACAGGAAAATCACGGCCGATCTGAGCGACGAGGACGCCACAAAAAATAGAATAGCTTCGTACTTTGAAAAGTTTCCTCTCGCGGACGGAAACGACAAGTCGGCCCAGGAGACAATCGCAGAAAATTTCGCGAAGAAGTTCAAATCAAACGACGGCATCAGCGAAGCCGACTTCGAGAAGTTCTGCAACGAAGAGATCTGGCCCGCCCACAGAGCGGGGTATGAGGCGAACGTGCTGTCCGAAAAAAACGGTGTATACAAACTCCTCAACAAGCTTCTCGATAAGGTCGAGGGAAAGCCCGACAAGGATGACGACTACCTGTATTTTCCCGAGATGACGACGAACGGTATTTTCCAGAGCTGCGGCGTCCGTTCCAACATATTCTATATGGGCCCGGATTACAGCAAGCGTTTTGACGAAATCGGACGGTCGCCAAGCTGCAAGACAGCGGGCGTGGGCCTCCCCTACTGCACGATGGATCAGATGGTCCACCGGGTGTACGGCTCCGAAGTCCGGTATGCGACGAACAAGACGCTTCCCAGAATCACCGGCCCGTCCTACCGGCCGCCCACCCGCAGAAAGCTGTATGATCCGACGCTTCCATCCCTCGACATCGGCGACGGCAGCGGCGACATGGCTGCGTTCGTGATTCTCACCTGGAAGGATCTGCGCGCGTCTCCCGACGAATTCACGAATTTCTGAGACACCGGATTTCCCCTTCCGTACATGGCAAACCGGATGGATCCCATCCATCCGGTTGCGCAGGATATCCTGACTTTTGCCGTTCAGACGAAGTTCAGGACACCATTTCCCCGCGGAGCGCCTCTTAGCGTCCCCGCACCCAGGGGCCATTCGTGCGGCACGGAACGTGAGCGTTCGTCGTTTCCCACAACGGCGTTTCGGCCACCCGGGATTTTGCGATCATCCGTGTTCGCACCATATACATGCCTCCTTGTTTTCGGGCCGGGAGGGGGGTTATCCCCAACTCCTTATCTCTACAAATTACATCGTCAGAACCCCCACCCGACTTTCGCCCGATGATTTCATATTTTTCTATTGATACAGCCTCTTTTCGCATCCGATCTTGCGTTTTTCACTATAGATAGCTGAAATATATTTTTTTTGTGGGACATCGAATCGATGTCGCGCTTCCTTTCCGGTCCGTATTATCATCCGGGTCATGGATACTCCCCGCCCGAGCTGGTCATCGTTCCTTCGAGAGGCCGTTTCGCACAGGGCCGGCCGCCTTGCGTTCCTGGCCATCTGGCTTCTGCTTCACATTTTTTTCAGAACCTCCTTCTTCCATGATTGCGGCACCTATTCCCACACGATGTACGGGAACGTCATGCTTCATTCGGGAAGTCTGATCAGGACCGATCCGTTCACCTGCTCCCGCTTCGGCCAGCCCTGGATCGCCCAGCAGTGGCTGAGCGAAATCGGAATGGCGCTTTTGAGCATGATCGGCGGGCTCGACACGCTGTTTCTGGCCGCCACGCTCCTGACCGCCCTCACCTTCACGGGGATCTGGCTCAGGCTCTACAACGCGGGAATCCACCTGCTGATAACGCTTCTCATCATGGCCATGGTGTTTTCGGCCGCCTCGATGCAGTTTCTCATCCGGCCGCTTCTCATCACGATGGCCGCCCTTGCGATTCTCTTCTCGATGCTCGTCGATATCGAGGCAGGCCGGCGCCCCGTCAACCATCTTCTGCTCCTGCTCCCAATGTTCTGGATCTGGGCAAACAGTCACGGCGGCTATCTCGCGGGTATCGGAACGTTTGGCCTGACCGTTTTCGGTTGGACAGCTCTGCGACTGGCGAACGCTGCCACGCCGCTTTCGTCGCCCCGCAGGGTATTCATCGCCTGGATTTCCTTCTTCTTTGCCTGCGCCATGTCGTTTCTCGGTCCGTACGGCATCGAGCTTCCGAAGACGTGGGCCACCATCATGGACTCGGCGGAAGTGCGCGCCCTGATCATCGAACATTTGCCCCTCTATACATCGCCCGAAGGGATCGTCCCAATCTTTCTATTTCTGGGGTACATCGTATTTCTATTGATATTCTCCGAGCGTCCCCTGCGGATGACATGGTTTATTCCCATCGTCTGGTTTCTCCTGGCATGGAGCCGCGTGCGCAATGCGCCGCTGTTCGCAATCACAGCCGCCATCGCCTTTGCCGAGATGTATGCCCGTTCTTCCCTGCTGAAACGCGTTGCGGAGTCGAAACCCCTCTATGGACTCGTGAATGACCGCCTCCCCGCCAGACTTCCGATTAGAACGGCAACCGTTCTTCTCCTCGCCGGTTTCTGGCTTCAAACGAGTGGTTCCGCCATGCCCCTCCTCGGAACCGGGTGGGCAAAGCCCGATACGGCGCGCTGGCCGTTCGAGCTCGTCCCGGCCATCCGTGCGTATGCTGAACGGGAGACGTCGAACAAGGCGGTGTTCACCGAGTTCAACCTCGGCTCCTGGGCCGTCGGTATCGATCCACGCCTTCGCGTCACGATCGACGACCGGTGCGAATTGTTCGGCGACCGGCTGATGCGAGAACATTACGAATCGGCTTCGAACACGCAGCTGATCGCCTCGTGGGTGAAGACGTTCTCCACGACCGCCGCCCTCACCTCGCCGAACTCCGCCTTCGACAACTGGTTCCGTACCACGCCGGGGTGGCGCGTCGTGGCGACGGCCCCAGCCGGCGTCTGGCACGAGCTCGACACGAACGCCGCCACCGTGCGGTGATCGCCTCAAACCGGATTGCGAGCGACCTCTGCCCGTGTTACCATGCAGCCACGGACGCACCATATGCAGGAAGAACGTTGCCCGCTCTGCTTGCGGATCAAACACTATGACATCGCCAATAAGACGTATTACCGCTTCCAGAACACCGAGCGACTCGTGTGCGAGCCCTGTGCGAAGGAAGTCGAGAACCGTCTCCGCCCGACGTGGCAGATCATTGCCGGAAGAGTTTTTCCTCGGAGCACGAAAAATGACTGAGCGGCGCCGATGAGCCGCTCGTTCACCCCCAATGAGTATGCCCAGCTGCGCGATTTTCTGTCGCGCGAGTTTGGCCTGTTCTTCGACACGAGCAAGGTCACGTTCCTCGAAAACCGCGTGCTCCCCCTGATCCAGAAATACGGCTGTCGAGACATGAACGGCTTGATTTCCGTCATCCAATCGGATCAAACGCGGAGAATCGAACTGCTGGACATCATCACGACCAACGAGACTTGGTTTTTCAGGCATCCGCGGCATTTCGACATCCTCCGGGAGGAACTGCTCCCGTCCCTGCTCCGGTCGCGCGACCAGGAGGGACAACGCCGGATTTCCATCTGGTCTGCCGGCTGCTCGATCGGCGCCGAAGCATATTCTATAGCGATAACAATACTCGAGGCGCTTCGCGACCCGACGCCCTGGAAGATCACCATCATCGGCAGCGACATCGCGGCATCAGCTCTCCAGCGCGCCCGCGCGGGGGTATACACGACGACCGAGCTGAAACTGCTTTCGAGCATGCTGCTCACTCGGTATTTCGTGCCAACCGGCTCCGGCGAGTTCCGCGTCAAGCCCGAACTCGCCGCATTGGTCCGGTTCGAGCCGCTCAATCTCCTCGACGTCTGGCCAGACAGGAAATTCGACGTCATCTTCTGCCGCAACACGATGATTTATTTCAAGGAAGCGACCAAGACCGCGCTGACAGAGCGAATTTACAAAGCCCTCGAGCCGGGCGGCATGTTCTTCACGAGCGCAACGGAAACCCTTCACTGGAAAGGCGACGACGAGTTCGAAAAGCTGTTCATTCACGGCGAATACGTGTATCACAAGCGCCAGGCGATGAAATCCTTCATCCTGTACCGTTTCCAGACCCCGTCTGATCTTTTGCGGGCCCTCAATCTCCTCGTCAAATTCAACCACGAGTATCAGCTGATGAACATTCCGCAGACCTCCCCGTCTTCCCCTAGAAAGGCGCTCTTCGTCCCACAGCGTCTCCAGTCCACCGTGGAACGCCTGTTCGACGAGGCCCATCTGCGAAACGTCGGCTCCGGAGAGTTTCGAAAATAGGACTGCACCCCTTCCCCCGGCCT
>JAGOCE010000117.1 GCA_017998915.1 Candidatus Ozemibacteraceae bacterium | reverse complement strand
CGCCAGTGGGGCATGTCGGACTGGCCGGTCAGGAGCAACGACTCGCGGCCGAGGAAAAAGCTGGAATCGAGAAGTTTGAGCGGATGGCCCGTTTCCCCGGCCGCTCGGAAGATTTCCGTCATGCTGGGTGTTTCCATGAACCCGAACCGGGCGACCATCTTCCAGAAGCCGTGGCCCATGTCGCCGACCTCGAGCCGCCGTTCGACCGGGACTTCGGGAATATGCTCAGATAATATAGACAAAAATATAACACGCTGGTGCAGGATGTGGTTGTGCTTGTAATGATGCAACAGGACCGGTGGGACGACGTCGAGATTCGGCGTCATGAACACGGCGGTTCCCTTGACGCGGAGGACGTCTGACGAGGCGATCTCCTTCAGGAACCCGTCGACGGGCAGCAGGGACTTCTGCAGTTCGAAGGAAAGGGCGCGCCGGCCCTTGTTCCAGGTCGACATCAGGACGTAGAGGAAGCCTCCGATCAGGCACGGCACCCAGCCGCCGTGGAAGATCTTGCTGACATTCGCGGCGAGGAACGGGATGTCGACCGCGAGGAAGAGAGAGGCCAGCAGGGCCGCCTTGGGGCGCGTCCAGTTCCAGGTGTCGCGCGAGACGCGGTACAGCAGGATGGTCGTGATCGTCATCGTGCCGGTGACGGCGAAGCCGTAGGCGGCTGCGAGGTTGGAGGACGCGCGGAAGACGAGGACGAATGCGATACAGGCGACCATCAGCAGGATGTTGATCTCGGGAATGAATATCTGCCCGTGGGCCTGGCTCGAGGTGTGCCGCACCGTGAGGCGCGGGGAGTAGCCGAGGTGCATCGCCTGCTGGGCGAGCGAGAACGCCCCGGAAATCAGCGCCTGCGAGGCGATGATCGTCGCGGCGGTCGACAGGATGACGAGGGGGATGATGAGGGGCTGGGGGGCGAGGCCGAAGAAGGGGTTGTCGCTGAAGGTGGTGCCGTGAACGAGCAGCATCGCGCCCTGGCCGAAGTAGTTCAGCAGGAGGCAGGGATAGGCGAACCAATACCAGGCGATGACGATGGGTTTGCGGCCGAAATGGCCCATGTCGGCATACAGCGCCTCGGCGCCGGTTACGCAGAGCACGACCGAGCCGAGCAGGAGAAATCCATGAAACCCGTTCCGGAGAAAGTGGTTCACGGCGTGCCAGGGATTGATCGCGCCGAGGATGCCCGGGCTTTTGAGAACCCAGACCAAGCCTAACAGGCCGATCGTCCAGAACCAGGCGAGCATGATCGGGCCAAACACCCGCGCGACGCTTCCCGTTCCGCGCTTCTGCACGAGGAAAAGAACCAGCAGGATGGCGATCGTCAGCGGCAAGATGAACGGCCGGAAGATCGGCGTGGCGATTTCCAGGCCTTCGATGGCGCTCAGCACGGAGATCGCCGGCGTGATCATTCCCTCGGACAACAGGAGCGAGGTGCCGAAGATCGCCATTTTCAGCAGGATGTTCGACGAGACCCGGGACGCGGGCAGCTTGCTTCTGACAAGCGCCATCAGCGACATCATCCCGCCCTCGCCGTCGTTGTCGGCGCGCAGCACGAACGTGACGTATTTCACGACGACGATCAGCGTCAGCGTCCAGAAGATCAGGGAGATGATGCCCAGGACATTCTCGGGGTTGACGGGAAGGCCGGTGTGCTTCGAGAAACACTCCTTCACCGAATACAGAGGCGACGTGCCGATATCCCCATACACCACTCCGAGGGCGCCGATGGCAAGAGCGAACAGTTCGCTCCGGGGGTGGCGCTGTGGGTGATGGGGCAGGTGGTCTGCGTGGGGTGTCTGAGAGGGAGTCTGGGCCGCCGGTTGCTGGAGGGGTGAATTCTGCGGTTCGGCGGACATCTTCGGACTCCTTGTATAGCTGCACATGTAGTATCTGCGACGTCTTCAAAACCACGTCATTTGGAACCGTCTGGCCGTGGCGTGCCATTGATAGCATGCTCTCGGATGTGAATGCAATGACTTCAGCAGTGAATGCGAACGGATTTCATGGTAATATCCGGTGATACAATCAGCCATGGAGGCAGATCGATGAAGACGCGAATTGCTTTCTTTCCTGTGTTGATGCTCGTTTTGAAAATCCTTGCCCCGGGATTTGCCGCAGACGTTCCGGCTGGGAAGCCTTTGGAAAGCCTTGCGTCGATCGATCGGGCCTGCGAAGTCTCGGCGCACGTGGCGCCGTTCGAGATTCCCACGATGTATGCAATGAATTCGAAGACGGCGATGACACGTATCGGGAAAGGCTTTTTCGACCAGGTCTACCGCGGGTTTGGAACGCGGAAAGCCGACAGGATCGGTCGTGACGAGTTGCTCGGCTTCCATTTCCTGCTCGATACCGACTGCCAGTCGCACGGTCTGCGTTCGCTCATCAAGAAACACGAGTTGGCCGGTCGCCCGTCGGCCGCGGCCCTGGATCTGGCGCGCAGAGAGCATGTCCAGACGCTCCGACAGACGTTCGCGAAGCTCGAGTCGCTCAAAAATCTGTTCGAGAACTACAAGGGCAAAGCCGAGATGCTCGATAAGACCGGCATGCCCGACCCCGAATCGCACTTCATCTTCACCTCGCCGAACCTGGGGGTTGCGAAGTTCTACGGCCCGATCGTACTCGTCATCGAGGAGACGCGGCCTCGCGGCATGGATCTGAACAGCATCGCGCATGACTCGAAATACTACACGGTCGCCCGGTTCCTGAAGAATCTTGCCGAGTTCCAGTTCCGGTCGATTTTGTCCGACTACGTCGCTGACCGCGATGAGTATGTTCTCCCGTCCTATATCACGCCGGCTGACGTGAAAGGGCTGATCGTGCACGATCCGTCGCCCGTCGTGATCGCGAACCGGGTCGTCATTCCGCCCCCCGCCGTGCGCCGCGTCTACCGGAAGCATTTCCGGCAGGGCGCGATGACGATCGACGTTCTCGATGGAAAGGACCGGCTGATCGCCCGCCTCTCCGCGAGCCCGTCCGCTGCGGCTATAGAGTCATCTATAGAACGCTCGCCCGAAAAGCTTCCCGACGATGTCGCCGAAGCCTGGAAGAGCTACGTCGAAAAACTCCGCCGTCGCCGATAACAGGCTGAACAATCTGTAACCGTCGTGCTGAGCTTGTCGAAGCACGAGTGGCATCATGCTTCATCCTTCGACGGGCTCAGGAGAAACGGGATGAGCGAGGCAGAGTTCGACGGGAATCCAGGCCGTTTTCAAGCTGCCTGGGGGCGGGAACGGGCGTTGGCAAGGACCAGGCAGAACAGGGTGAAGGCGATGCTCAGTCCGTAGCCCGGCAGGGGGCCGAGGCCGAAGCCGAGCTTCGCGTTCGTGAGGATGAAAGCGGACGCGACGACGCTCATGAAGACGGCCGGCACGAGGGTGATCCAGTAATTGCGGCCCAGCCGGCGCAGATAGACGGTGCAGGCCCAGAGGGTGAAGACCGCGAGCGTTTGGTTGAGCCAGGCAAAGTATCGCCAGACGATGGCGAAGTCGATCGTGCAGAGCCAGCCGCCGATCACAAACAGCGGCAGGGACAGCAGGATGCGGTTGAGAAACGGCTTCTGCGTCAGGCCCGTCAGTTCGGCCAGAATCAGGCGCGCTGACCGGAACGCGGTGTCGCCCGTCGTCACCGGAAGGGCGACGACGCCCAGCAGGACGAGAATCATGCCCCCGTGGCCGAGCGTATTGCCCACGGCTCGAACGACGACGACAGCGTCGCCAGCCGGCCCGAGCATCTTCTGGAGTTCGGCGGTCGAGCCGTGACAGATGGCGATCGCGGCCGCGGCCCAGACGAGGGCGATGAACGTCTCGGTCAGCATGGCCCCGAAGAAGACGCGGCGGGCGAAGCCTTCGCCAGTGACCGTGCGCGCCATCATGGGCGACTGAGTCGCATGAAACCCCGAAATTGCGCCGCAGGCAACGGTGATCATCATGACGGGCCAGATCGGCGTGCCGGCCGGGTGGAGGTTCTCGAGGGTCAGTTCCGGAATCGCCCAAACGCCGGAAAACATGCGATACACGATCAGCGCGACCATGAGAATCAGCGCCAGGCCGAACACCGGATAGATGCGCCCGATCAGTTTGTCGATGGGCAGCAGGGTCGCGAGCAGGTAATACGCGAAGATCAAGATGGACCAGAACATCGGCGATGCGAGCCAGGTGCCCGAAACGGTCGGCGTCGACGACGTTCCCGAGGCCGTGCGCG
Source organism: Candidatus Ozemibacteraceae bacterium (assembly GCA_017998915.1). Lineage (GTDB taxonomy): Bacteria > Muiribacteriota > Ozemobacteria > Ozemobacterales > Ozemobacteraceae > MWAR01. The sequence continues at coordinate 6,466 of JAGOCE010000117.1, read as the reverse complement.
CGAAGGGGTCTTCGAGTTGGGCGCCCGAGACGGGCGCGGCTGCCGTTTCGGCCGTCGCCGGGGCGTTCATGTCGGCAAGAATCTTGGCTGGACCCATCACGAAGACGGCGCCGACCATCACGAGCAGCACCATCACCAGCAGGATCATCACCCGTTTCGGGCCGTTTCCCAGGTAGGTGCCGATGATTTCCGGAAGCCCTGCGCCGTTCGATCGTAATGATATATAACCAGCAATATAATCATGCACGGCGCCGATGAAGATGCCCCCAAGGACGATCCAGAGGAAGACGACGGGGCCCCAGAGCGCTCCGGCGATGGCTCCGAAGATCGGGCCCAGGCCGGCGATGTTCAGCAGCTGAATGAGGAAGACGCGTGGCCATGGCATCGGGATATAATCCACCCCGTCCTGGCTGGCGATGGACGGCACCTGGCGGGTTCGATCGATGCCCAGCGTTCGGTCGAGATACGCGCCGTAGACGAAATATGCAGCGACGAGAAGAAGCGAGGAAACGCAAAACGTGATCATGGCTCTGCCTCCACAGCCCATTGTCCGCCCGGCGTCGCGGACTGTCGATCCGGTTCCCGGTCAGATTTCAGCCGTGACATCCCGATTTCGACCGTTATTGTGACGCAGGGCGTGAAAAACTGCAAATCATGCAGGTATGCATGACGGCTTGATGTTTCCTCCGTGCCGGTATAAGATGCGCCCGCGAGAGGAGAGAGGCAGCCATGATACTGCTCGTGGATCTCGGTAACACGGATATCGTTTTCGGCCTTCGGCGAGGCGGCGAGGTTCTGTCCCCGTTCCGAATGTCTTCGGTGTCTCCGAAAACGGCAGACGAGATCGGCGTTTTCGTTCTCCAGATGCTTGGCCAGCACGGTGTTCAGCCGTCGCAGATCACCGGAGTCACGGTCTGCTCCGTCGTTCCCGATCATCTGGCCCAGGCCGTGAGGTTTGCCGAGGAGTATCTCGGGCGAAAACCTGTCGTGATCCACACGGGCATGTCAGCGCCCGTCCGGGTGACGGTCGATGTCCCGGCCGAACTCGGGACGGACCGGTTCGCCAACGCCGTCGCCGGCTTCGTGAAGTTCGGCGGCCCGCTGATCGTCGTCGACTTCGGCTCCGCCACCACGATCACCGCGGTCACCGCCGCCGGGGAGCTGGTTGGCGGAACGATCATGCCTGGCCTGAAGACCTCGGCCCAGGCGCTTTCCGTCAAGGCCGCGCGTCTCCCTTTCATCCCGTTGACGGTGCCGGGCACGTTCCTGGGGAAGAACACGCTGGCCGCGATGCAGTCGGGCATCGTTCACGGCCATGCCGGCGCCGTCTCCCACCTCGTGGCCGGCCTGCAGGGTGAGCCCGGGTTGTCTGGCGCGAAGATCGTGGCGACGGGCGGGCTGTCGGCCCTGCTTGCCCCGCTCTGCCCATGTATCAACTCGGTCGAACCCCTGCTGACGCTCGAAGGAATCGGCATCCTTGGCGAAACGGCCACCGCTGCCGAGCGGTGCGGGCGGTGAGCACCAGTGTCGGCATCCTCGGGACGGGCCGGCTCGCGGCCGCCCTCGTTCCGTACCTTCTCGGAAAGGGAATCTCCGTTTCCGGGATCTGGGGCCGGAAGACCGCCGAGGCACAACGGATTGGCGATAGGCATGCCATTTCGACCTCCTCCGGTCCAGGCGACCTGGCCGGCCGGAGTAAAATAATAATTCTTGCTATAAATGACGACTCCCTGACGCTTGTTGCCGAACTGCTGGCGGAGTTCCCGCTATCCGGTCGCGTCGTTGTCCATGCGAGTGGCTGTCGGGGCCTGGATGTGCTCGAGCCGGTGGAACGGGCGGGCGGAATCGCGGCCTGCGTTCACCCGCTCATGACCCTCGTCAGCGAGGGAGGCGGGCCGAACCCCCTCGAAGGGGCTCCCTGCGGGGTGGCCTGCCGGGACCGCCGCTGGAGGCGGCTCCTGTCGACGTGGCTCGCTCGCGCGGGGAATACGCCGTTCCCCCTTGCCGATGGAGACCGGCCGCTTTATCATGCTGCCGCGGTCCTGGCGTGCGCAGGCCTCTCGCAGCTCGTTGCAACGGCTTCCGGCATCATGGCCGACGGCCTGGGCGTCCCGGCTTCGGAAGCCCGGCGCCTACTGATGCCGTTGGCGCGCAGGACGCTGGATCTGGCGGGCCGCCCTGACCCGGTTCCCTGCACGGGGCCCTGGACCCGGGGCGATGCGCAGACGGCTGGGATGCACCTCGCAGCCCTGCGGCGACGGCCCGGCAGGGCGGCGGCCCTCTACGAGGCACTGATGGACCTCGCGAAGGAAAACACCTGAAGAAAGGCGGGCGAACCATGTTCGATCTCAACCGCTGGTTTGAAATGAAACGCTCCAATCAGCCGATCGCGGCGATCACGTCATACGACACCCCCACCACGCAGGCCATCGACGCGGCCGGCGTCGATATGATCCTGGTCGGTGACTCGGTCGGGATGGCCGTGCTGGGCTACGAAACCACGACTCGCGTCAGTATGGAGGACATGAAGCACCACGTGCGCGCGGTCGCCCAGGCGAAGCCCCGCGCTCCCATCGTCGCCGACATGCCGTTCCTCAGTTATGGAATAACTATATCGGAAACGATACACCATGCGCATGCGCTGCTCCTGGCGGGCGCGCAGGCCGTCAAATGCGAAGGCGGAAGGAAGATCGCCGAGCACGTTCGAGCGCTCGTCGACAACGGCATTCCGGTCGTCGGACATATCGGGCTGAGCCCTCAGAAGATCCTTCAGCTCGGCACCTACCGCGTCGCCGGCTCATCCCGGGAAGAAGCCGACGGGGTGATGGAAGATGCGCGCATCCTCGACGAGATAGGCGTGGCAGCCGTCGTGCTCGAATGCGTTCCCGAAAAACTCGGTGCCGAGATCACGAAGGCTGTCCATGCACCGACTGTCGGCATCGGGGCGGGCAGATACACCGACGGCCAGATTCTCGTCATTCACGACATTCTCGGCATGGTCGACCCGGGCATGTCGCTCCAGAGGTTCGTTCGCAGGTATGCCGACATGTATCCTCAGGTCGTTTCGGCCGTGAAGCGGTATGCCGACGAAGTGCGCCGCAGGGAGTTTCCATCCGCGAAGAACGTCTACGCGGCGATGGACGCAGCCGCCGGCGCGATCTACGCCGTTTCCGGAAGCGGCTTGCCTGCATCGCTGGGGTCGGCGGCAACGCCCGTCAGGGCGCGCACCATCCCGGAACTGAAAGCCGCGCTGGCAGCCCGGAAGAAGAGCGGCCCCGTGGGCTTCGTTCCGACGATGGGAGCCCTGCATGCCGGCCATGTTTCGCTGGTCGAGCGGGCCAGGGCCGGGTGCGCGACGGTTGTCGTCTCGATCTACGTCAATCCGACGCAGTTCGGCCCGACGGAAGATCTCTCGAAATATCCGCGTGATCTCGAGGGTGACATCGCCAAACTCGCCGCAGCCGGCTGCGACGTCGTCTTCTTCCCCGACGATGCGACGATGTATCCGGCCAGTGAGATGACGCGCGTCACGGTGAACGGAAGCATCACCGAAGGCTTGTGCGGCGCTTCCCGGCCGGGACATTTCACCGGCGTGGCCACGGTCGTGCTGAAGCTGCTGAACCTCGTGAAGCCCGACCGCGCCTACTTCGGCGAGAAAGACGCCCAACAGCTGCGGGTCATCAGGCGGATGGCGGCCGATCTCTTCCTCGAGACCGAGATCGTCGGCTGCCCGATCGTCCGTGAGGCCGACGGACTGGCGATGAGCTCGCGGAACGTCTACTTGACGGCGAAGGAGCGTAAAATAGCTCCTGAAATATATCGTATTTTATGTGATGCAAAGTCGCTCATCGAGTCGGGAGAGCGAGATCCCGACAAGGTCGAAGAGTTCATGGCGCGCCGCGTCGCTGCCCTGAGGGTCGCCGAACTCGATTACGCGTCGGCGGTCGATGGAACGACGCTCGCAAAGCCCAAAAAACTCGCGGGCGACGTCCTTCTGCTGGTAGCAGCCCGCTTCGGCAGAGCGCGACTGATCGACAACATGCAGGTCACCGTCCCGGAGGCGAAACGATGATGCTCACGATGCTCAAGGGAAAGATCCACCGCGCGACCGTGACCGATGCCTGTCTCGATTACGTTGGCAGCATCACGCTCGACGAGGACCTCATGAAGGCCGCCGGCTTCCTGGAATACGAGCAGGTCGACGTCCTGGACATCAACAACGGCGCCCGGTTCACGACCTACGTCATCAGGGGCGAGGCCGGCTCGGGCACGGTCTGCCTGAACGGGGCGGCGGCGAGGCTCGTGATGCCGAACGACAAGGTCATCATCGTCGCCTACGCCGGCATGACTTCCGAGGAGGCGGCGACGCACAAGCCGGCAATCATCCTGGTCGACGGAAAGAACCGGATCGTCGAGGGGGGTCGTGGATGAAAACTCGTGTTTTGATCGTTGTCACGGGGGGAATCGCGGCTTACAAATGCGCCGACGTCGTGCGTCGCCTGAAAAAGGCCGGCAAAGAAGTGCGTGTCGTGATGACGGCCGCCGCGACGTCATTCGTCGGCCCGCTCACGTTCCATACGCTTTCCGGAAACGCGGTCGGGCTCGATATGTTCGAGGACCGGCGCCCGCTCGACCCCATCGAGCACATCTCGTTCGCGACATGGGGCGAGCTGGTCGTGGTCTGCCCCGCCACCGCAAATTTCCTGGCGAAGATGGCCCACGGCCTGGCCGACGACCTGGCCTCATCGACGGTGCTGGCCTCGCGTGCGCCCGTGATCGCCTGCCCGGCGATGAACGACGGCATGTGGGACAACCCGGCGACTCGTGCGAATGTTGAACTGCTGCAAAATCGCGGCGTGACGATGGTCGGGCCGGTTTCCGGTTCGCTCGCCTGCAACACCGAAGGCGTCGGCCGGATGGCCGAACGGGAAACTATCGTGAAAGAAATACTCAAGGCGTTGGACGGCGGCGGTGCGGTCTAAGATCGTCGTTACCGCCGGCGGAACCCGCGAGCCGCTCGACCGGGTGCGCGTTATCAGCAACTGCTCGACGGGAGCCATGGGCGCCGCCATCGTCGACGCGTTCGCCGGAAACGGCTTTGAGGTGGTCTGGATCCACGGCCCCGGCAGCATCCCGCCGCGCGCCGCCTGCGCGGAGATCGCCGTCGACACGGTCGCCTCGGTCGAGACGGCGCTCCGGAACGTCTGCGCCGATCCGGCGGTGAAGGCCGTGGTTCACGCGATGGCCGTCTCGGATTACCGGTCGGCGCGGCCGCTTACCCCGGCTGACCTGTTCCGGCACATCGCCGGTGCGGTCGACGAGGCGGATGTCGAGCGGCGGCTGAAGAAACTCGCGGATGAAGCCCCTCCGGTCGCGGGCAAGCTTCCCTCGGACAAGCCGTGGCTGCCCCTGCTGGTCCCGACCGCGAAGCTCCTGGACGGCATCCGCGGCTGGAGCGCGAACCCGGACTTGGTCGTCGTTTCGTTCAAGCTGACCGTCGGCCTTACCGAAGGCGAACTGCTGGACATCGCCCGCGCCCAGCTCGAGCGGAGCCGCTCGGACCTCGTTGTGGCGAACGATCTCGAGATGTTCGAGGGCCGCGAGCACGTCGCCTGGCTGGTCGGCCGGGAAACCACCGAAGGCCCGGTCACCGGCAGGGAACGCATCGCATCCCGCGTCGCCGACCGCGTCGAAAGGCTTCTCTCCCCCAAGAAAAACTGAGGGGCTGATCCCGCATCGTGAGGGCATTTCCCCGTACTCTTCCGCGAGATAGCGGAAGCGGATACAACGAGAAAATAACGAGCCGAAGTTGCCGTCGGAGCGGTTCACGTTCGTCAGCTTTCACGGTCCGGACTCGGTCGGGCACCGCACCGGCACCGACGGCGCCTCCTCTACGGTCGACCTCTACGTGACGCTGCTGAAGCTGATGCAGGTGACCCCGCCGCCCGGCTTGCTCGATCTCCCCCTGCTCTGAAGCCTGCTCCCGGTTGTCATTTTCTTTCGGGCGTCTGTCGGACCGATGACTCGGGATTCGCGATGTCGGGAGGGGGCTCGGGACGCCTGGGCTGAGCTTTCGACACCGGATCGGGCTGGACATTTTTCTGGGCGGTCGAGCATGCTGTTTCGGCGACAGACGGTGAGAGGCGGCATCGCGAAAGGAGGGCGGTGAGCGTTTCACCGGCCCGGTATCTCGTCCGGTCGCTGATCTGGTCCTGTTCGAATCGCTGCTCCTCGACGAGGCGTGCTTCGGAGAGATCACGGAGGAGCCGCAGAAGGAGCGCCTTGGCCTGGTTCTCCCCGCCTGGAAACGCGTCAGGAAAGCGGGCGGCAATGAGCTTCCAGAGCGACTCCATGCTCAGGGGTGTGTCTGACTCGGCGATGACCAGGCAGATCCTGGAATACGCCGACAGCTGATTGCCGCCGGCCGAGAAAGCCTCCCCTTCGGAAGCCTGGGCAAGGCCGAAAC
>JAGOCE010000116.1 GCA_017998915.1 Candidatus Ozemibacteraceae bacterium | reverse complement strand
TCCGACCCCATCGCGAACGTATTCTTCTCTATCAGCTCATTTCGCGGCCAAAACCCGGAAAACCATCGGAAGCGATGCCGTATCTTCCGGTGCAAACCGGTCAGGACGGGATATTAGCCAGTCATATTCCGGGGGATTTGGAGGAAAAAGAACGACGGTATCGATCTTTCTCTCGCGCAGTCTACGATACCAGGCTTCCTGATCACTCTTCCTGGCTACTTCCATCCGGTCGGCGTAGTCGATCACACTTCCGTCCCCCGTGATCGGTACGTAGGTAAGGTCATTCTGCAATCTGCATCCGAGCAGAAGTCCCCATCCCCAGGAGTAGCCTATCGCACCTTTTCCACCCGCGAAGGCGATTCGCCTTGAACGGCTCATATCGTCACAGATTCTCCAGGCCCGGGATGTCTCCCGACTCATATCATACCCCTCAAAGGCGGTCATCAGCTGCACCGGGCGAATTTCATATTTCACTAAGGCTATGAGCACGATGCCTGTTGCCACCATCGAAAGATACGCGCATATCTTCGCAGTTCCTGGATACCGGACGGGAGGAATCGAAATCTGCGGAAGAAATGCTGCAGCAACGGGAAACAGCAGCAGAATGAGATCAAGCCATCTGATGCCGGTCGACCACGTGATCGGGAATGAAAATGCCAGGGCAGCAGCCCCCAGAGAAACCACGAGAGTGAGCATCAGGTTTCTGTTTTTTTCCTGCCACCGTTCGAATGAAATGACACCCAGAAGCGTCAATATGGAAAACAGATATATATGGAGCCGAGGGTTCACGGATGCAAAAAGAACATGGAATTTCCACATCCCTGCGCCCAGCAATGCGGCGACGGATGCCAGGAGGGAGAGCAGGGCATATGTCACGAAGCCTCTGTCGCGGTTCCGCCAGGCAACCCACATGCCCAGCGGGGCGAGAAAAAGCATGAGGACACCGACAGGACCGATCTGAACGGGTCCGAAGCAAAATGTCCATCGGAGAGCCCATCCGAGTTCTCGCCAGAAAGATCCTCCGGAAATGAGCTTATCGGCAGCATCGGCTATGAACTGAAGATTTTCGACCCTGGCCAAACTACCTTCGAACAGGGGGAATCCAGGGAGACCCAGTGGAAAGGGCCACGTCGGAGAACCATATCTGAGATACAGCGCAAGATAGTGTCGAGCGCCAATCGATAAAATTCCAGTTATAAATATAACTATATATATTATTCGCCATTTTTCGCCATTTCTCCCGGCAGGAGTATCGGGCAATTGTGCCGAACGGCTTTTTCCAGCACTGGCGCATCGTACAGTAAGCAGGACAAAGGCTGTGCCGGCGCCTGCAAGAGCCAAAATTTTTATCGCCAGGGCGGCGGAGAAGGCCACACCACAGAGAATAAATGCGGGCCATTCCCCGTTTTTCCATGCCTCGTGATAAAAGAGCACCCCACCCATAAGACATGCGAGAAGCGGAATTTCAACATATGCGGAAGCGGCGAAAGAAAAAACGGCGGGCATGAAACCGATCAGGAAGGCTGGAATCAACGCTCGGCGCGGGGGCAGGCCGAGATTTCTTCCCAGCTCGTATAATGCGCACATGAGGAGCCCCCATGAGGGCAGGCAGGCCAGTCCGGCAAACAGATCTCCATGGAACGGCAGCATCCACCACGCAGTCAGGATTTCGCCGCCAGGGGGATAAAATTTGCACAACAGCCCCCAATCCCCCGGTGAATCCAGTTCAAACCAACCGCCGGCCTGTATGAATTTTCCTGCGTAGAGCAGATGATATGACAGCGAATCAGTCGTGATTGGAATATTGAAGATTCCCCTGCACCCGGCAACACATGCCGCAGCGAGACATATCTGTACCAATATTCGAACCTGGCCGGCAAGGGCCTGATTCGCCCGTATCCGGAGACGGGCAAGATCGGTCTCCAACAATATCGATAACGATAGTTCACTCCTGGGCCAAAACCAGTTAACTGCGGCGACCACAGCGGCCACAAGGGTCACAAGCGCCAGGCACCATCCGGGCCTGAACGCATTGAACGGGGCAAGCGCATGAAAAATGGCGATCTGCAGGAAGATTGCAAAAATGGCGGTCCCGGACCAGCGCCGGGCAGTCGTACCGCCAGGAAGCAGCCATGCAGACGCCCCGTAGGATGCAACGTAGACCATCAGGAGCAGGGCCAAGCCATTCAGCGTTTTCAGAAAAAGTTCAAAAAGAAGACCCTGATCGGGCATCATGGAGTTCCTCGTAAAAATTCGGAGGCGGAAATGTGGTCCGGATTCAATTGGAATCAGGGTTTTCCCGTGTGCGATCATACCACAGCGCATGCGTGAATTCAATTGCAAGCGAACCTCGATCTATTTGCCATCACCCTTTTCCTGGGGTATTCTCGAAAAGGCATGGACACACCATTTTCGATATCGACTCCCGTCCAGGGCGCCCTCACCGCGACTCATATGCGAAGCTTAATCTCATCGTCGAAGGCGCTCTGGGGCCGCCCCCTCCCGGCCGATGAGGCGGAGGCGGAGCGGCAGATCGGCATTCTCGAGAAACGCGAGAAAAGCGTCTGCGACTGTCTGCTGACGGTCATCGCCGGCGGCACCAACGTCGGCAAGACGACGCTGATCAACGCCCTCGCCGGCGGGAATATCTGCGAAACCTCGGTGAAAGCCTGCTCCACCGAGCAAGCCGCCCTGTATGTGCACAGAAAACGGCTGGGAACCGCGAAAAATCTCCTGAGCGGGGTCCTGCCGCCCGATGAGCTGATCGTCACACATGAGCGTGAAGAACTCGAGCACCTGATCCTCGTCGACACCCCCGACCTCGACGGCATCAAGGACGCGAACCGGAACACGTTCGCGAGGCTTCTCGAACGCGCCGATCTCGTCCTGGTCGTCGTCACCGCCCAGAAATACGATTCGCTCGCCCTGTACAAGGTTCTCGCCGAGTCGATGGGCTTCAGGCGCGCCGTCATCGTTTTGAACCGGCTCGACGAGGGCATGAAGACGCCGCGCGAGCTGGACGATATCGTCACGGATCTTCGCACGAAGATCGGAGCCATGAATCTCAAAACACCCCTGGGCGAAGAGCTTCCCGTCTTCCGCATCTCGGCCAACAACGCCCTGCTCGCGAAGACCGGCCAGGGGGGCGGCCCCCGGTGGGACTTCCCGAAACTCGAGGAGTATCTCGGCAAGAAGCTCGACGAGACGATCGCACAGCGCATCAGCGCCGAGAACCAGGCCGGACGCGCCTCGGAAACCATCGCCTGGGTCGAAACGGCGTGCGACCTGGCTTCGGCACGGCAGGCCGTTTCCAGCCTGCGAAGCTGGAAGGATGAGTATCTCCGGGAAAGCCGCGACAAGCTGAGGGAAGCAGCGCGCGCCGCCGTGGGCAATCTCGCCCCCGAACTCGTGAGACGCCGCGAATCGGCGGCGGCAGAGCGGCTCGGCGGGCCGTTCGGGGCCTACGTGCGGGCCTCGCTCGCCGTTTCCATGATGGCGATGCGGTTCCAGAGCCTCGTCGCATCGCCGTTCGGCGACCCCGTCACCCCTCTGGCCGAGCACCTGACCACTGTTGCCGGAGCGACGGCCGACGAACTCCTCGCGAGCGGCCGGCGGCAGGTCGTCGAGACGCTCGACCGCGCCGGGCTCGATCCGAGGCCCCTCGCCGCGCGCATCGACGCATCGCCCGCACGCAGAATCACGACGGAGCAGCTCGCCGAGAGCGTGCGGCGGTTCCTCGACGAGCCGCGGCCGGGGCGCATCGCGACGCTCCTGCTCAACGCGCTTCCGCTTACGATCATTCTTCTGCTGGTCAGGTATTTCCTGACGGCACTTCTGACGGCTCACGACCCGGCCGCCGGGATGTTTATCGGGGGTGGGCTGGTCTTCTGGCTCGTCTGTCATCTCCAGGCGGGCTTCTGGCTCACGCGCCAGGCAGGCACCTTCGACGGCCTGACCGATGCCGTCGAACGAGAGTTCTCGAACGAGCTTCAACGCCGGCTGACCGAGCCGCTGGCCCGTTGGGCCGACGAGGTCGAGTCGCTTCGCGCCTGATTTGCTCTCGACCGGCGTTCCGCCCTATAATGCCATCCAGATAACGACCCCGGAGGCCGAAACATGATGTCCGCGTTCCATTCGCCCACCCCCGCTCCCCGCACGATCCCCGCGCACCGCCGGCAGTTCCGCCCCATCCTGGCGATGTTGCTGTGCGCCCTTCTCTTCGCTGGCTTCTCGGCGCAGGCATCGGATATCGATTTCGGCCTTCCCCTGTTCAACCTCGAGGAGATCCGCCTCGAAAAGACGAAGGCGCCGGATTTCAATCTCTCGCTGCTCAAGAAGTATCTCGCGGAGCACCAGAAGAATCCCCTCGCCCAACTGCATGCAATGGCCCAGTGGGTGACGCTGATGAAGATGTCGGACACCCCGCGCACGGCCGAGCTCGAAAAGCTCGTTCTCAAGCAGATCGCCACCGAGAAGTTCAGCGACGAGACCAAGGCGGAAGGCCTCCGCTACCTCTTTCTCAACGGTCTCCTGACCGCGGGCAACAGGGAGCCCGACCCGAAGAACGCCCGCGACCACGCCTTCGAAGAACTCTTGCTGAAAGCGGAAGAGCCGTTCGAGCGCACCCCCGAGTATCACCTGATCAAGGGGATCCTGTTCCAGCTGCTCCGGACCCGCCCCAACAATTACTTCGGGCCGATGAAACCCTTCGAGGACCTCAAGCGTGCCGCCGCCCTCGCCCCGTCGGATCCGCATTATTACTACGTTCTCGGCCAGGCGTTCCGGATGCTGGGAAGCGAGGAGCCATCCCTGTTCCTCGCGATCGCCTCGTTCGAGAAGGCCTCCTCGCTCGCGCCCGGCAACCCCAAGCTCCAGAACACGCTTCTGGGCATCTACATGGGCTTGCACGAGGGCTACAAGAGCCAGGCGAAAGACGAACCGTTCTGGCTCCAGGAGGCCGTGTACAAGAAAATCCTCACCCTCTCGCCCAACAACCCGCACGCCCTGAACAACCTGGGCTTCCTGTATGCCGAGTATGGCGTCCACCGGGAACTCGCCCAGTCGCTGGTCCAGCGCGCCGTCGACCAGATGCCCGACAACCCGGGATTCCGCGACAGCCTCGGCTGGGCTGCCTTCAAGAACAGCCAGACGGAAAAGGCGATTCAGGAACTCGAGAAAGCCGTCGCCATGTCGCCCGACACCTACGAGCCGCATTACCATCTCGGCACGGTGTACTACGTCTCGAAGCAGCACGAGAAGGCGATTCCCATCTACGAGAAGGCGATCGCGCTGCGTCCGACCTCGGCCGAGGCATTAAATAATTATGCATATCTTTTAACGGAGCTCGACCGAGATCTCGACAAGGCGGAAAAGATGGCCGCCCGCGCCGTCAAGATCGAGCCCAACAACGCCTCGTATCTCGACACCTACGGCTGGGTGCTGTTCAAGCAGGGGAACACGAGCGAAGGGCTCCGGCTCCTTCAGAGAGCCGCTTCGATCGCGCCCGACGTAGGCGAGATTCTGATGCACCTCGGCAAAGTCCATCTCCAGATGGCCCAGTTCGAGACCGCAATCGAGTATTTCCGGCAGGCGATCAAGGCCGACCCCTATCTCGAAAACATGCAGCGCGACCTGTATCTGGCGATCGTCCTGCGCGCGCAGTATCGCGCCGTGGCCGAGTATCACGGCCAGTTCGGCGCCAAGGCCTCACCGGTGCACCTGAACCGGATCCTCCTCCAACTCGTCCGCATTTTCCAGGAAGAAGGCATGTTCGACCGGGCCATCGAGATGACACGGCTCTGCGAGCAACTCAAGCGCGGCAACGTCGACCTGGCGAAGCCCCTGTTCGACTACTACACGATCGAACTCGCGACCGCGACCGAAGCCGTGACGGCCACACCCACCGAAAGCCTCCCCCAGGCCGCCGGAGAAGAAGGGTCCTCAGAAGAAAACATCATCTTCCAGGAATCGGACGACCTCGACAGTATGGAGCCCGGTGCCGAAGGATCCGACGCATCGGAAGCAGCGATCGCCGAAGGGGCGGAAGGCAGCCTCGAGCCGGTGTTTCCGAACGTCGCGTCAGTTCCGCTCGCCCTGAATATCGGACCGGCTGCCGCATCGATCGCAGCCGACAAGCTTCTCGCTTTTCCCGAGTTCGGGAAGCTTTCCGCAACCCTGTTCGTCAAACGGCTGAGAAAGCCCGGAGCACATTCCATCCTGAAGATCGAGTATCCCGGCCTGGAGAAACGCAAGGCTCTCAGTGTCGCCGGCTATCATCTCTCCCTCATCGGGTGCCGCATCTCTTCGGAACCAGTGTCTATCGCGGGATTCCCGGCGATTCGCACCAGCCTCCTCCACCGACCACTCTGGTTGATCCAGGCGGGCAACGCCCTATTGGCTGGAACGGGCAGCGAGCCTTCCGCTGAAGAGCTTCCCCTGCTGCTGGGCATGTTCCCCTACGAAGCAAATATTCTTTCGGGGATCTTCATCGACTGGCGCCTCTGGGAGGCGGAAATCCCGTTTATCCTCCGCGCGTGGGTGAAGAACCCTCTCCGGCCCTTCCTGGCGCTGTATGCCCGCCATCGCCTCGAAGGCGACAACGTCACCGAGGTGCTGCAGCAGCTCCCGTCAGGGCCGGTGCAGCAGAAACTGATGAAGGAGATCGCGGACCAGTTGTTCGAGTTCAAGCGGAAGATGCTCGACTGGAACATCCCGGTCGAGGTCAGGGTCAGCGCCAACGACGGATGCGTCGAAATGGAAGCGACGTTCGGCACGTTCATTCCCCGTGTCCGCGACCTGATCGAATCGTACAAGCCCCTCGTGTGGTTCCTCCAGCCCCGCTTCCGTATCTTGAGCTGCTTCGCTCGCAGGATTTTCTTCGGCCGAACGCCTGCCGATCTTGCAAAGATCTGCCCCGACGGTGGAACGGTGACCATCGACGGGCCATCTGGAATGCTGCTCTGCACGAAACATCCGGCACAGGGGTTTTTCCCCATGCTCGCCGGCAGTTCCGAGCGGTGCCTTTACACCCGGGAGCGCCTCATGTCGATCATTGCGCTGATCACATCCAAGGTGAAACCCGGCTTTCAGAAAGAGGGGTTGATAAATAAGATTCTGATGATATACAATATGAATTCCTGCCCAGCTGGCGGGAAGTATACGCTGAACGCGGACGGTTCGATCGGATGCAGCGAGCACCCGGCCTCGACCGGCCGTAATCCATAAACGAAGGCATCAGGAGGAACCCGCATGCCGGCCATCAACATCCAGGACACCATTCTCCAGGTACTGAAGAAACGCGCTGAACCCGTGAAGATCTTCCTGATGAAGGGATTCCAGATTCAAGGAACGGTTCTCGATTTCGATACGTTTGTCATTCTGCTCGAAGCCGAAGGAAAACGGCAGCTGATCTACAAGCACGCCGTTTCCACCATCCAGCTGCCCGACGATTTCGTGATGCCCCACGCCGAGGCCTGAGCTCTCCCGGCAGGGTCGTCCGGAACCGGACCCCTTATTGTGGTGAAAACACCCCGGTGTGGTATGCACCGGGGTGTTTTCTTCCCCGGTCGTGCGTCCCGTGCTGATCAGGATTTGCACACCGCCGCCGCAGGAGTGTTGATTTTTTTTGCATCAGCCCCTGCTCCAGGCCGCCAATGACCACATTTTTGGCACTTTTCCCGAAATTATCTGGCACACGGCTTGCATATTATATCCTCGAGCACTGAACGATCTTTCGTCAGTTGTCTTCAATCATTCCTTTCCTTGATTGAGCTGCATGTAAATGCAGCTTTTTTTTTGCGCGGCATTTTCCATGGTATACATGAATATCTGAACGAACGGATGGACCGATTCATGCGCACCACCCTCACTCGCCCGTTTCTCATCGCAGGAAAGATCGCCCTGCTGCTCCTTCTGGCGGCGGTCGTCACGGCCGCCGAAGCCCTCTCGATTCCGGCCCTCTGCTACCACCAGGTCAGGCCGGGCGCGAATGGGCAGTTCGAGCTGACCCCGGAGGCATTCCGGGAACAGCTCGGCATTCTGAAGGCACAGGGGTATCGAAGTCTCTCATCGGCCGAACTTCTGGCCGCTCTCGCCTCCGGAACGGTCCCGGCAACGCGCTCGATCGTGCTTTCGTTCGATGACGGGTTTGCCTCGGTCTACGAGCATGCCTTCCCGATCATGAAGGAAATGGGCTTTACCGGCATCGCCTGCATCTACCCGCGATTCATCGGGGCCGGCAACGCCCTGACCTGGGACCAACTCCGCGAACTGGCATCGGAAGGCTGGTCGATCGAATCCCACTCGATGAGCCATTCGAATCTCGCAATCGGCCACGGCACGCCGGCGTATGCGAAGATGCTCGAACACGAGGTCGCGGGCTCCCGCACCTTGATCGAGAAGCAGCTCGGGATCCCCGTGAGGCTCATGGTCTGGCCCTACGGCATCTACACCGAACAGGCGGAACAGGCCGCGCGCGATGCCGGGTATGCCGGCGCAATGACCGTCGACGGCGGCGCCAACTACTCCGGCCTCGACCCGTTCCGCATCAAGCGCCAGGTCGTGTATCGCAGCGACACCCGGGAAAAGTTCCTGATCCGGCTCGGCATGGCCGCCGTCGAGATAACCGACCAGCAGCCGCGGCCGGGCCAGGTGCTCACGGCCCTCGCAACCGTCAGCTGCCGGCTTCCGGCCCTCGCCGACTATTCGCCCGAGACCTATGTCCTGAACGTGAAAGCCACGGGCGGCGGCCTCGAGTTCCGGTACGACTCGCAAACCCGCGAAGTGAAGGCCCGACCGAAGGGGACCCTCAAGCCGGGTCACCGGTTCATCGACGTCTATCTGCGCGACAAGCGCACCGGCATCACCGCCCAGCACGGCTGGCTCTTCACGATCAAGAATTAAGTCGCTGTCGCAATACCATCACCGCAGAGGCGCCGTGGCGCGGAGAATCCGCGGATACGCCGTGTCAGAACGAGTCGAAGACATCCTTGGCGATCGTCGATTCGGAGTAGGTCAGCAGGTTGAAGGCTTCGGGCATCTCCTCGGTGCGGTAATCGGCCGAGTAGAGGCTCGTGTCCCAGAGGCGGCGGCGAAGAACGGCGTCGCCCGTGTACTTGCCGTCGATAAAGTAGCGAGGCTCGGTGCTCGCAAGCCTGACTTCCGACCCATAAACGCGCTGGATGAGGAATCGAGGCTTTTTCAGATACTGAACGATCCCGTCGCTCTCGCCGCCGGGTGCGTTGCCGATCTCATCGAAAACCTTCGGAAGCGCCATGCCGACGCGCCATTTCGAGGCCCGCCGGGTCGAGCTGACCAGCATCGCGTTGATCGTGATCTCCGGCGGCCACAGGCCGTCGGTCGGGCTTTTTTTCGCCTCGTCGAACAGAAACGCCATCATCGACATGACGCCGCAGTCCGCGGCCGGCTTCTCGAATTCTTCCTTCATAGCCTGGAGCATCGCCTGGTCGACGACATCACGAATCTCGGAGGGGTCGATCAGGCCGTCGTCGCGGCAGTCCTCGACGATCTTCACGATCAGTTTCTTCCGCTCGGCCTCGTCCCGGATGCCGAAATGCGGCTTCCCGTCGTCACTGCCGGACGGCGTGAACAGGGCGATCAGGTCTTCCATCTGGGGCGCGGCAAGCGGCCCGAACGGGTCGGCGCCGGCATTCTGGCAGAGCCAGGCGATCGCCGCGAAGAAGGGAATCGGAATGCCGGTGTTGGGGTCCGGGATTCCTTCCCCGATGATGCTCTTGGGCTTGCCGTCGGCGGGACAGAAGTTTTCCCGCAGCAGCTTTTCCTGTTCGGCGTTCACGGGATGGAGCGCGAGGCCGATCGCGAGTCGGAGAGCGGTCGTCACCTCGTTCCTGGCGAATAGCGTCGGCCGCGACGTGTCGATCAGCACGCGTTCCCGCGACATGACGAGAGCGTTGACCTTGTGGTTATCTCCCCCCGATGAGGTTTTCCCGTTCATCAGCTTCGTTTTATAGTCTTGATAATATATATCGGGGTAATCCTGCGGCGTGGCCGGGTTCTGGTTGAAATCACCGGCGATCACGACGTCCTTCTCGCAGCAGATCGTCACCGGCCGATCGGGACAACCCCAGATGCGCAGGGGCACCTTGGAGTAGATGATGTATTTTCTGCCGCGCATTTTCGAGAGCGGCCCCGGGTCGTCGCAGCCCTTTGGCGCCGGCGCTTCGGAGCTTTCCGTGCCCGATGCGATCACGCCGACGTTGTAGCCGCCGAAATCCACTTCGTAGTAGTTCGTTTTTTTGTCATACGGGTTCTTCCAGGTGCTGAGCGGAAAGGTCTTCTCGTCGACAACGAGGCCGCCGCTCTTGAGTTCGGACGCCTCGTTTTCGATGCGCTCCATCTGGAGATGTGTCAGCTTGATCGGGTGCGCCCCATGAGCGCCGTCAAGCAGGTAGCCGTCCCAGGCCTTGAACTTCGAGAACGCCATCGAGTCGTTCGTGCGGTCGACCGTCGTCTTCTTTTTGTCGACGAAGGTCACCTCGGTCGGCACGATCGATCGGATCATGCCAGGCGTCTCAACCTTCTCCATCTCGGTCAGAACGCTTCCGCGATCGACGCCTCCGGTCGTGTTCAATACGATCCACTGATACCCGTACACCCTGCCGCGCCTCAGTTCGTTCGGCTTGTCGATGTAGGGGCCGTAGGC
>JAGOCE010000115.1 GCA_017998915.1 Candidatus Ozemibacteraceae bacterium | reverse complement strand
AGCCCGCCGAGATTCCTGCCTTGTGCTCTGATGGAGCCGGCGGCTCCGGTAGGATCCACCGTGCCGTTCAGGGTGCCCGTCGAGGCCGCGCTCTGCGACGAGCCTCCGCCTCCGCCGCCGCATCCTGTCATGAGTAGGGATGCCGCCGCCAGGCTCACCATGACAGTGCGAACCAGTCTTGATTTCATTGTGATACTGCCTCCTGAAAACATCTGCGGGCGAAAACGAACTGCCCAATGCTATGCTCGTACGATATGCAAGTCAATGCCCCCACCTTTCGGCAGAATCAGGGGATGGGCGCAAGAAAAAGCCCCGGGTTTGAGGCCCGGGGCGGGGATGCGGAACGTTGAGTCTGATTCGGCTCAATTGCCGAACAGCCATCCGTGCGTGCCGTCAGGTGGGGTGGTCGTGATTCCCTTGGCGGTCGTTGGAACGAAGTGGAGGACCTTTTTTGTTGGGACGGCCAGGTCCGGGGTCGAAGCGCCCCAGGTACCGGAAAGTTCGATGCCGACCGGATAATTGCCACTGCTGGAGATATCCAGAATCAGATTCTGGGTTTCGGGAGTTGCCGGATCGATGAGAACGTTCGGCATGACGTCCAGCGGCAGGTCAAAGAAAACCCAGGCTGTCCCGGTCGAGATTTCGAAGTGCGTGACGCAGAATCTCGAGGGGCTTTCTGGAACCGGAAGGAGGACGCCGCGAAGCTTCATGCCGGTGTTCGTCGGCATGGTCTCTCTTGGTGGCCATTCGGTCGAAGCATCCACGAATCTCGTGATGAAGAGGTGGGTGCCGTCGGCGCTCAGCATGCCATCGACGGTGACGTTATGAAGATGGGATTCCCACATATCATGACCGTTGATGGGATCCTGATACCTGAAGGCCGGGGACTTTTGAAGGGTTGCCATGTCGAACTCGACGAAGGCGATATGCGTGCCATCGGCCATCCAGGTGAATTCGAACGGTTGGGAAGCGTTTTCCGGGGTGAATACGAAGGTGCCGGGAAGGTTGGTTACCGGCGTTCCTCCGGTTGGCGGGGACGGCGGGGTGAAGGGAATTTCCGGATCGGGCCAGACGGTCGATTCATCGACGAATGCTGTCATGAAAATCCGATGCGTTCCATTGGAGGCTGTGAACGCCTTGCCGGAGATGGTAACGGTATGATCGTTGGATTCCCACAGATCGCGACCGCTGACAGGGTTTTGGTGACGGAACAGGGGAATCTTGTCCAGTCCATCCGGATTGAAGTCGACATACGCGCTCGTCGCGACGTTGTTGACCGTCCAGGTGAACTTGAACATGTTCTGGGGCTGGTCGGCGGCCTTGTCGAAGCTCCAGAGGCCGCTCTGTTTCTCGAGCATGGTGCCATAGACCGGGACGGTAGGGAGTTCCACATCGGGAGGAATATATCCTGTCATCGAAGCGGGCATGATCGCGTAGACGTCGACAACAGCGGGGCCGTAATCCGGGGCGGGCCGCTTTGCCGTGATCATGCCTTCGATCTGGACCATTCTTCCGAGGAAGCCCTGCATTGTGTTTGCGATCATGTCGGAGGTCGGAACGAATTCCGTTGCCACGGGCTTACCGAGGCCGAACCAGAATTTGCCGTTGGTATCCTGCTCGAGCGGGCCGCCGGTGAAGGTCATCTTGCCCAGTTCGGGAATCGTGACGGTGCCGTTGATGATACCGGTGATCTTGAAAGTCGGTGGGGTGTTCTCGGCGGGTTTTGCTGTATAGAAACCACTATAAATATGGGCGGTTGTCGTGGCCGTTACCAGATTGCCGTTGATCCGGCTTTCAGGATCGACCATGGCGATGAAGCCACTGAATGCAACCGGGCCTTCCGGGTAACCGTCGGGCGGCTGAATATAGAGCTGCTCGTTGCATTCCACGATGACGCCCATGATTTCGCCGGGGAGTTGATCGAAGTTTCCATCCGAGGGGATATCGGCCGGGATATACGAAAAGCCCATCTCGGGACCTTGCATCAGCAGGAGGAACAGCGCGGCGTCCTGTTCCTGGGTGAGGGCCGGAATGAGCGCTCGGATCTTTCCCAGCATCAGGTCTCTGATGGCATCATGGAATGCGGAAATCTGGATTGGGGTCGGGCTTGTGATGGTCTGGCCTCGAATGGAGACGGAGACGGTCATGGAGCCAAGGTCGGGAATATATCCGCCGGCGGCCGCTTTGATCGCTTCGACCTCGGCAGGAGTGGGATACAGCTTGCTGAGCAGAGGCGGCTTCCCTTCGAACAGGCCGAGATTGGTGAAGATCGTCTTGAACGCGGCCTGAAAGAGGCCATGCAGCGAGTCGGATTGAAGGACCAGATCGATTGCTTCGGCGTCGGGCGCCGTCTTCAGGGCGGTCGAGACGCGCTCGATGCCCGCGGCGATCAAGTTGTAATCGGCTTCAGGGAGATTTGCGGGACTTTGAATCAGGACTTTCAGAGCGACGAGGAGGCCTTCCAGCTTCGCGAGGATGTGTTGATACTGGAACTGCTGCGTTATCGTCGTATCACTCGGAAGTGCATTGTTGATCATCGTGCTGTCGATATCCTGCAGGGCGAGCAGGACGTCCGCGGGGAGGCCGAGGGTGCGGGCGAGGAGACGGAGCTGGTCGTTGAACAGCTGCCAGCCTTCATCTGAGGTGTAGAGCCCTTCGGCGATGCCTGCGTTGATCTTGTTTTGAAGATCGAACGCGATCTTCCGGAACTCGATGAACTTCGCATCTTCGAAACCGGCGGCGCGGAATGTCTGGAGTTGCGCCTTTTCGCGATTGACGAATGCCTGCGCGATCTTCATCAGATCTGCCGGCGCTTGGGGGAGCTTTGAGGGCGGGATGATACTGAGAATTTCACCGAGGTTTACTTCGAACGTGGCATCAAAGGCTTCGGCATATTTCACAAGCATCGCCTGATATTTCGTATTCGGATCGATCAGGGGGGCCGTTGCAATCATGCCATCCTCGATCAGAGGGAGGATACCCTCCATGAAATCATCGATCCCGGTGCGATAGATTCGGAGGACGATGTTCTTCCTGCCGGTGGGGAGGCCTCCCAGTAAGTAAAAACCGTTTGGGTCTGTCGTGGTTTCTTTGTTGAAGGAAACAAATTGGCCTGTTTCGTCGTAGTCACCGGCAACTACCCGGGCATTTGCCGCCGGAGCGGTCACGCCTGCCCTTAGACTCGTGCGAATGCTCGTTGGAACTGCATTGGAACTGGCATACCCTGTCGCGACACCATTGCCGGAAATGCCACCCTCGTTCGCTTCTGGATTCGCAGCGGAAGTGGGATTCAAAATGCTGTCGTCACCGCCGCCACCGCCGCATCCAACGGTAAACAGCGCCGTTGCCAGCAGACACGCGAACAGGGCAAAAAGAAACCTTGATCTCATTCTCCTCATATCCTCCTGAATAATATCCGTTTCAAGGATGTACGCAGACAAGGCTAATCAAACAAGAAGGGGAAGTCAACAATAGTGAAACCTATACGGGAGGTCCAGGTAATGGTCTGGGGGAAGTGCTTTGGATTCATGGTTTCTCTGCAAAAGAGAACCGCTTGAATATATGAGTTTCATGAGACTTGTGAGTGCAATTTCAAGTAATACGGGATCGCAAAATTGAATTTTGTCATGCAGGAGCCATGAAGAGCGTGAATCGCTAGATGGGAAAAGGTTCAGCCGATCTTGCGTGTAAGGCCGTTTTTGAAGAGGCGGTCGAGTTCTTCGCTGAAGCGGCCGTCGGCGAGGTGGATCGTAAGGTTTGGGACGGGCTCGTGAGAGCCGTTGTAAAACCGTTCGGCTTCGATCAGCACCAGGTGGGCTGGTTGGCCTTCCTTGGGGAGGACGAACCTGACCCGCCTCATGCCGAACTGGGCGGGTTTGAAGAGGGCGCAGGCTTCGTAGAATCGCTCGGCGGGAATGATCATTGCCAGCCTGGCGCCGTAGGGCAGAAGGTAGGCGGCTGCCTCGATGAAGTTGGCGAGCGTGCCGTTGAGTTCGTGCCGGGCGGCGGCGCGGCCCGGGCGTTCGGGCAGGCGGCCGCTTCCTTTCGGATAGTAGGGCGGATTCATGACCACCAGGTCGAACGATTCCGGCAACATGCGCGAAGGGATTTCCCGCACGTCGACCCGCTCGAAATCCATGTTGATGAGGCGTGGATTCAGATCGAGATTGCGCCGGGAGAGGGTGTGAAACTCCTCCTGGATCTCGAACCCGGTAATGCACAGGGCGGGGTTCCGGTATTTGAGCATGAAGGCGAGAATCCCGCTTCCCGAGCCCAGGTCGGCGACCCGGACGATTTCCTTCGAAAGGGGCGCAAAATCGGCCAGCAGAAGGGTGTCGATGGCGAACGCGGTTCCATCGATTTTCTGAATCAGCTTCAGGTCAGTGCCGACCACCTCGTCGAGGCGTTCATCGGTATCGAGAAAAGGCTCTTGCATGGCCCCCGCATTGTACCGCACAACACCGTTTCTGTACAGATGCGTGAAAGATCCTGTTCATTTTCCATAGGGGCGGGGCTGAGGCCCGACCTGTCGCTGAACATCGATGATCAGCTCAGAAATCCACGGCCATCGAAACCGAATATCGCCGGTCCTCGCGGTCGCCCGGCCGCTCACCAAGCTCTTCGGAATAGGTCGCGAACTCGAATCGCGCCTCCCTGAACTTCGCGGTCGCCCCGGCACTCAGATACCCTCCCCGGAGGCCGCCCCTGAGCGTGAGCCAGGTTCTCATGCGGGCTTCCATGCCGAGCCTGAGCTTGGAAAACAGCGTGCCATCGCTCGTGATGTCGGCCAGATCGGCTGCCAGAAGCAGTTTGCGCGACCGCTCCGGTGAGCCCGACAGGGGGCGGATCGCCGTGCCGACGTCGACGCGTCGCGGCAGACGCCCGATGCGCGCATCGATCTCGGACTCGAACACGTTACTCACGGAAAAGCCGACCGTCTGGTTCCAGGGATTCGCGAGTTTGTAGAGAACCCCGCCGTCGATATCGAGCGCGGCCCCCTTGAGCGAATCGTTCCGGAGATCGTCTTCGGAAAGCGTTGCAAAGTCGCGCGCATCATACTCCCGGTCGAGGGTTCGCCGGGAGATGAACTTCATTCCCAGGCCCCAGTGGCCCGTCGCGGCATCGCCGAACACGACCCGGTTCCCGATCGGCCGGGCAATCGCGCCCACCAGCACCGAGTCGACGTCGGCTTTCGCCCTGATGCGCGGGTTGGTCGGACGTTCGACGCCGACCTGGGCGATCGTCTGATACAGAAAACCTGCGCCGAAGCCGGTACTTCCGAGGTAATACGCAAGATTGGATGCCACGAGGCGGGATTGCTGCCCCATGATTTCGCTCAGGACGCGGTTGTTCGCGGCGCGCGCTTCGGAAGTGTCGGCGTCCGAGAGACCGTCGGTCTTGTTCTCGACCCGACGCATGTCCTGGTTGATCTCGGCCGTCGCATCAAGAACCGCGTATGATTTGTCGGTTATCTGGCTCAGACCGGCCGGATTGGAGAACAGCGCCTGCTGGTCGTCGGCGACGGCGACGAACGCCCCGCCCATTCCCTGGCTGCGCGGCGTTTCGTAGGTCAGCGGGTGGGCCTGTCCGGCAAGTGCCGATCCGGCGCTAGAAACACAAGTCAGCCATGCGAGAAGCCCGGCCGTGGTTATATATTTATAGTTATAAATACTTTGGCGGCTCATCTCAGTCCGTTCCGTCCAGGTCGATGATCAGCGCCGAGAAACTGGCGGCGTTCACGTCGTGGAAAGGGTGAATCGCTTCGATCCGATCGGCCAGGTTGCCGACGGCGGTGATGGTCGCTCGGTTCGACTCACTGTATGTTCCCGTCAGGCGAAGGCCGGTGACCGGACTGAGGAACGTCCACGCATCGCCGCGGCCGTCGAAACCGTAGGCGAGATCTCTGAAGGACTGTTCGAGAGACGTTCCCGATGAATGCGCCCCCGAGATGAGAGCTGTGTAGAGCTCCGGCCATGTCGACGTCTTTCCGTCGTTGGTCGTGAAGGTCACGGTGTCGAACTTGTCGAGGCGGCCGTTCTTGTTGGTGTCGTATTTCTCGAGCAGCCGCTTCGCCGCGATCAGAGGCGGGAGCAGCCCACGGGTGAGCTGGTCGGTCCGAGAGGGGGAGGAGACCTGGCGCATCATGACGGCGGCCGTTTCCAGCAGGTCGATATCCGAGATCATGGCCGCGCATTTGAACCAGAGGGCGCCCCGATCGTATGGCCCGACACCGTTCTGCATGATGTCGAGCACGCTCAGGACCCGGAAGCCGGCGAGACCGGCCTCGGCTTCGGCCATTCCCTGTTTCACCTGGTCGGTGGCGTTTCCGCGACCGAGAAGCGTCTGAAACGTTTCGCGGGCGCCGGCGAAGTCTCCCGACCCGAGTTCCAGATACCCTTCGTCGATCAGTTCGTCATCCGTGCGAGCCTTGAGAGCCGTGTCCATGCCGTCGAAGATATTGCACCCCGACAGCCCGAGCGCGACCCAGAGCATGAGAAACGCCCGGATCGCTCGTGAGATTCTGGCCCTGCTGAACATGCTGCCTCCCCCCGAATGACGGAATACACCCGGGTTATCGGCATATCCGGGTCGTCCGTGAAGAAATTTGTTCGACTTCCTGGCTGGCGTTGCATGCCTGGGCAAGATTCGGGCGGATCACGATTCGCCAGGTCTGACACGATGTGTTCGCATCAAAACTTTTGCCGGGTGATGTGGTATGAATGGAGGAAAGATGTGCTTTCAATTCTTGAAAGGGGTCATTCCGATGCGTTTTTCGATCCGTGTGCTGTGGGTTGCCGGCATGCTGTTTCTTGGGACGGGCCTCCTTGCGGGGCCGTTCGACGGCCGGCGGGTCGTGGTCGATCCGCGCGCATCGAATGCCGCATCCATGACGCCGGCAGTCCCGCCAAACGAAACGATCGAACTCTGCGTGCGGGTCGCGTCCTACAACATCGCCCACGCTCGAGGAAATGAAGAGGGGAAGGCGAAAAACGAGATTGCCCGCAAGGAAAATCTCGACGGAATAGCAAACCTCCTGAAATCACACAAGATCGACGTTGCCGGCTTCACCGAGATTTCGAAGGGCGATCTGCGCGCGAAGTTCAGGAACCAGCCGAAATACCTGGCGGAACACGCCGGTGGCATGCACTTCGTCTACGCCGAGAACTATCGGCGAGCGTTCGGCCTGCTCGCGACGCAGGGGAACGCCATTCTCAGCAAATTTCCGATCGTCTGGTCGCAGAATCACAAGCTCTACCGCTCCGACGAAAAGCACGAGCAGCGGGGTTGCCTCGAGGCGCTTCTCGATCTGGGAAACGATCGACGGCTGCGCGTGCTGGTCGCCCACCTGAGTCTCGAAGCCGACGAATCGACGAAGCAGATCGAAGAGATCTGGGATATGGCCCGCAAGAGCCGGGAGCCCGTCCTGCTGCTGGGCGATTTCAACTCGCGCCCGAAAAGCGACCGCGTCAAATGGCTGTCTTCTCGGATGAAAGACACGACGTCGAACGTCAACACGACATTCCTGAACAAGCCCGACGTGAAGATCGATTACATCTTCACCCACGGACCGGTCCGCGCCGGAACGGCCTTTGTCGACGGCTTCACGCAAGGCTACTCCGACCACGGCTGTCTCATCAACGAGTTCCGGATCGCCTATCCCAAGAAATGAAATATTATAAACTATAGAAGAGGAACGTCGCGGTCTCGGAATGCCCGCTCTGTCTCGACGGGCCAGACGCTCGACTGGACTTCGCCGAGGTGCGCCTTTTCGAGAAGATACATGCAGAGGCGCGACTGGCCGATGCCGCCACCGATGCTGAGCGGGAGCGTGTTCTCGAGGACGCCGCGATGGAACTCGAGCTCGCGGCGCGACGAGAGGCCCGCCAGTTCGAGCTGCGTGGCGAGGGCCGCGGCGTCGACGCGGATGCCCATCGACGAGAGTTCGAGCGGTTTTTGGCGGACGGTGTCCCAGACGATGATGTCGCCGTTGAGGCCGCGCGTCGTCTGGCCTGTCGGCGTGCTCCAGTCATCGTAATCGGCGGCGCGCACGTCATGCGGCTTCCCGCTGCCGAGTGGGTGGCCGATGCCGATCAGGAACACGACGCCGTGCTCGCGGGCGATCTCCGCTTCCCGCCGGTTGGGTTCCAGACCTGGGAAGCGGGCCTCGAGCTCCTCCGAATGGATGAATGTCACGCGGTCGGGAAGCTTCTGCGTCAGGGCGGAAAATGCCTGCGTGAGACCGCGATGCGTGTCGAGAATCGCGGACCAGATAGTGTTAACGGTATATTTCAGGAACTCGAGGTTGCGCTCGGCGGGGGTCATGGTACGCTCCCAGTCCCACTGGTCGACGTAGATGCTGTGGATCTCGTCGACGAGCTCGTCCTTCCGGATGGCGTCCATGTCGGTATAAAGCCCGCGCCCGGCCTCGATGCCGTAGCGGCCGAGGGCATGGCGCTTCCACTTCGCGAGGCTGTGAACGACCTCGATCGACTCGGGCCGGAACCGCGTGACGAAGGAAACCGGCGTCTGGGTGCCGGCCAGGTCGTCCTGGAGGCCGTTGCCGGTGCGCAGAAAACGTGGAGCCGAGACGCGGATCAGGTTGAGCCGATCGGCGAGCCGGTGCTCGAAGACATCTTTGACGTGCTTGATCGCATGTTCGGTTTCAAACAGATCGAGAACCGGTCGGTACTTCTCTGGAAACATGCTGCTCCTTTGCATGACAGAATGCTGGAATAATGGAATAAAAAAGGTCGAATGTTTGATTAAACAGGAAGTTTCTTCTAAGATAGTATACAGATTTTCTGCCTGAATCAAACCAGATTCGCACAAAATGTTTTGCGACAGGAGAGTGCCCATGGAAAAAAAACTTACGATGATTTATTGGAAAGGGAAAAAATTCTGGCTCGGTAAGTTCTTGGAGTATCCCGAAATCATGACCCAGGGAGAGACCCTGAAAGAATTGGAAGAAGGACTGCGGGATGCTTACAAACAGATGATTCTCGAAGATGTTCCCGAAGGATACAAGACGAAACAAATTGCCGTATGAAACGTGCCGAGTTCGTCAAAAGACTCGAGCGTGCTGGATGCATCCTTCTGCGGCATGGAGGTTCGCATGATATCTATTTCAATCCTGCGACCGCCAGAAAACAGCCCGTTCCACGTCATTCCGAAATCGAAGAACAGCTTGCACGCCATATTATGAAATATCTTGGTTTGTCCCGAAAATGACCGTTGTCTGTTGTTCCAAACGCTTTTCCTCTCGTTAAATGGTTTCGATCGGGAGGGGCGAAAAATCATTTCAAAGCCGGCCTGTGACGCGGATATTCTCATTGACGGCCCGGTGTACCGCCCGTATAATCGGAAACATGAAGTACGCTGTCTGCCTTTGCTCCATTCTGCTGCTCGTCGTGGCTCTCGGCTGCGGTGGGGGCGGTTCTGGCAATCCGATTGCCATTACAACAACACCTCAGATCTATCAGGTCACGCCTTCTACAGGCTTTCCTGGTGATCTTGTCTCAATCAGGGGTGTCAACTTCGGGAACCCCGGGACGTATAGTAGTGTTACCTATAATGGTGTCGCGTGCCAGTATACGTCCTGGACCGATTCTCTCATCTATTGTTATGTTCCCCAGAACGCTGCAGGCAATGCTCCTTTCATTGTCACATCGGCGGCGGGAGTATCATCAACCCCTTATTCTCAGTTCACCCTCACCTCTGCCCAGATTTCCAGTGTCAGTCCATCTTCTGGAATTCCAGGGAGTTTTGTTTATATTTCCGGTATTGGCTTTGGAGTGTCTTCCTCTTCCTCGAGAATCACCTTCAATGGAATTGCGGCAACTGATGTCGCATGGACGCCGACGTATATCACATGCAAGGTTCCATATATCTCTCAAAGTGGTAGCGTGCCACTGAGTGTGTATATCGGAAGCGGAAATAATCCAGTGTATACATTCAGCTATATATTGCCGCAGGTGAACGTTGCGGTTGCCGAACAAAATTCGACAGGACATTATATCGGGGCTGAACTGGCCGTGTCTGGTCAAGGTTTCGGCTCGACGCCAGGTGAATATAATGGAATGCTGACATTCGGAACCACGCGTGTTTACCCGACTTGGTATCCAAACAAGCTTGTATTCACGATCCCTGCCGGTGTCGGTATTGCCGGAGATGCGGCATATCCGGTTACGCTCACGCTGAATGACAGAAGTTACACCGCAGGAAACTGGTATGTCGGCAAACCCGATATCTCAGATGCATCCCCGGGAACGGTATATTCAGAGAACGCAAATATCACGCTTTCTGGACAATATCTGGGTCTTGGTGAAACAGGATCGTATATTATGTGCGGTGGAACGAGAATTCAGCCCAGCAGTGCAGTTCTGTGGTCTGACACTTCAATTACTTTTAAAAA
Source organism: Candidatus Ozemibacteraceae bacterium (assembly GCA_017998915.1). Classification (GTDB taxonomy): domain Bacteria; phylum Muiribacteriota; class Ozemobacteria; order Ozemobacterales; family Ozemobacteraceae; genus MWAR01. The sequence continues at coordinate 521 of JAGOCE010000115.1, read as the reverse complement.
TCCATTCAATGCGGCATGGGGAGACCAGGACAAGTCGACGTATGTTGTCATAGGCGGTCTCCAGTCGAATGTCGTAACAATTCAGGTAGAATGAGGATCAATGCAAGAAGCAATCAAGAAAATCAAAGAGGCTTTACAGTTGATCGACGAGCTGAAGCGGCAGTTCTCGGTGCGGCGGCATCCGGACGGGTGCGGCTCGCTGCTTTACACGGGCGTTGCGGAGTCGAATGTCATCGAGAAATTGCAGCCCGTGGTGGAGAAGCGGTTCGGGCCGGCGTACAAACCGGCGGGCCAGTCGGCGCTGCTGAAGAACTGGTTCGACGGGTTCGTGAAAGGCGTCGGTGGCATCAGGCGCGATCAGACCCTGTTCAGGCTCGATATCACGCCCGAACTGATCATGTTCTGCGCGTTCTGGCCCTGGGGCTCCGAGCCGGTTAAAACCTCGATTCGCATTGGCCTGATGTGCTCCGACGAGGACCTCGAAAAGAAGATGGAAACGATGCTCCAGGGCTGTTTCTAAC
>JAGOCE010000114.1 GCA_017998915.1 Candidatus Ozemibacteraceae bacterium | reverse complement strand
ATATATTATACATAATTATTCGCCGAAGAGGAAGCGCGGGAGGATCGAGACGATCATCGCGCCCCAGACGACGGCGACGAGGATCCAGACGACGATCGTCATCTTTGCGCGTTGTTCCTTCCGCTCCTGTTCCGCCTGCTCGGGTTTCGCCTGACGAATGATGGGCTCATTTTGGAACGCCTTCGCGATCTTTTCATGAGGCTCCATCGAGGGCACGGCTGCATGGCCGGCGGAAGAGGCGGAAATCGATTCTTTCGGATCTGGTGTGGATGAATTCGGCTTTTCCAGCGTCGCGGTCTCGCCGGCAAGGAGTTCCTCCGGCGAGGAGATTTTATCGAGCGCGATGGAAAGTTTCTCGGCGAGTTGTTTCAGAATGATCTTTTTCTGTTCGGCGATGACGTCGGGAGCAGCTTCGACGGCAAGTGCGACGGAATGGAGGATTTCCCGGTCGGGATTCGAGCAGAGAATGAGGCCGATCTTTTCCACCAGCTCGGGATTTGCTTCCTGGTGAAACGCCTTCAGGAGTGGCTCGCGGACGAGGCCGAAATCGACGAGCGTCGCGGCAGGGATTCCGAGAGCGCGCTGGCGGACGCTATTGGACATCAAGAGGCTCGACACGAGGCTTTTGATCTGGTCTCGGTCTATCCCGCCGAACGCACGTGTCGCATTCATGCGGATCTTGCCGTTCTTGTGTTGCATGAGCTGGGGCAGGTAGATGCACAGATACTCCGAGTCGAGTTTCGAGAGGGCATCGATGGCGGCGGAAACCTCGTCGGGATTCTCTTTCGCAAGGTACGGCTTGACGATCTGCGCGTCCTCGGACGAACCGAACCTTCCGATGACCTTGATCAATGCGCCGAGCTCCTTACCGCGGGCATCGCGGATGAGGGAAGGAAGACGCGATTTCAGGACCCGGTATCCGTCGATGGAAAGCCTGTTCAGAAGCTGGATGCGTGCGGTCGGGTCGAAGGAATCATACTCATCGATATTCATCGGTGGCGGAGCCGGCCTGCCGGGTACATCAATTTCCTCAGGGCTTGATTTCGACGCGGAGGGCTCGAGATCGGGAAGGAAGGACTGGGAGGAAGGCGAGACCGCGTGTGGTCCAGCTGCCTCGATGGGATTCGCCTGGGATGCGACTTTCGGTTGCGTGTCCTGGTCTGTTTCAGCCGTCGAGATGTCGGGGGGGAGCGGGGTCTGTTCAGAAATGCTCGTTATCGAAACCCGAAGAAGGCGTTCTTCTTCAGCCTTGACGCGAGTTTTGAGCTGGTCCAGGAACTCCTGGGCGCTCATCGAGATTTTCTTCGTATCTGCGAGCGCGCGCGCGACACCGAGAAGGATTCCTTTGACGAGGTTCTGGTGCTGGCCCCGAAGATTGCGACAGATCCAGTAGAGGCGGAAGGGGAGTTCGACGTGGGCGTTCGCCTTGAAGATGTGGCTTACACGAAGGAGGAGCCTCGGATCGTCGACTTCGGCAGCAAACCGGAGCAGATGAGGCTCGATTTCGGCATAGGGGAACGAAGCGGCATGGTGGAGCGCGAGTGTCCGTTCGGTCTGTTCCTGGGCGAACATCAGTTCGACGAGATATCGCAGGGCGTGCGGTTTGTCCCAGCGATACAGGCTCTTGATAGCTTTTGCGCGGATGCCCGGATTTGGATTATCAAGGAGAGGCGTGACCAGACTTTGAAGATTGTCCGGGTCGATTTTTTCGAGCGCGTCGAGCGCTGCTGCCAGGACGACGGGCTGATGGTGCCGGCACAGTTCGACCAGCGAGTCGGAATCCCGTATGTCGCCGAACCGCTTGAAGTAGCTGCAGATCGAGGGAAGCACTTCAGGCGGGAGCGTGTTCCACGCGGAACTTCGGAGCAGATCGTTCGCAAGAAACGCATCGGAAGATTCGAGGCGTGTCATGACGAGCGCCAGGTCCTCGAGTTTCGCAGGATCCGAAAGAACCCCCTGGAGATCGGCGAGGGTTGAGGGCTGGATCGCGCCGCGAAGCTTGAGCAGTTGATATCTGACGGTTTTGGCAACCTGGAAGGCGAGAACGGGATCCCTGACTTCCGGAAGCGTCTGTTGAAGGGCTTCGACGACCTGCTTCGCAAAAGGCGACGCTTCGATTTCAGCGAGAAGATCGAGGACGAGGGTCCCGTCGCCGCTTTTCAGGGTCGATTTGATCTGTTCCGTCGCGAAGTTCGATGATGACGTCGTCATGAAGCCGCCATTCCCAGAACGTGGACCATGGTCAGAACCCGAAGTTGAGGCCGAACCTGACGTCGGGTTCGACGTTGAACGAGGTGACGAAGAGCTCCGCCTGGACCGTATCGGAACCGCCGCGAACTCCGGCATTCAGCGAGACGCGGTCGCCGGAATCGTTATAGAAGTCGCGATAATTCAGAAACTGGCTTTCGAGCATGATGCTGACGTTTTTCTGGGGCGCGTAATCGAGAGCGACGGCGCTGACGAGAAACTCCTTCTTGTCGTAGTGGAGCTTCCTTCCAGACGGGAAGACGATTTCCTGCTCGTCGGTGAAGCAGTGCTTGATGTTCAGATAGCCGCGGAGTTTCTCGGAGAGCTTTTCCCCGAGGGTGAGGTAGATGTTGCGAAGGTGTTCGATCTGGACGAGGTCGGCATTGTTGATTTGGACGGCCGACATCGGGGCGAACATGCCCCCGAAGCAGAGGTCCTGCGCGGCGAGGTGCGTCGAGTATTTCACTCCGAACCCGGTCGACTCCTCGGAATAATTCAAAACGCCAATGTGAGGCGCGGACGAACGCTCGTAACGCAGGTGGTTGACGGACATTTCGAGATTCGGCTGGAGCGAATATGCCGCGGACATCCAGTGTTCGTTCTTCTCGAGATCGTAATTTATATTGTCAACGATAATATCGCGCTTGGTTACGCCGGTCTTGAGCGAGAAGCCGCCCTTGCGGTTCGTCTGGAAGTCGGGCGTGGGAACGGCGATCAGGCCGCTCGTCCCCGAGAGGCACATCCCCGTTCGAGGCGTGTCGGAAGCGAAGGAAAGCGGTAATTCCGAATCGTAGACCTTTTCGACGGAGCCCGTGCGTTCGGTTTTCCATTCGAATCCCTCGTCCTCGCTCAGCATCTGGGCAGGTGCTGACATGGGAATGGCAAGTGCGAGAAGAACCGTTGCAAGATATCTGTTCATGGATGTTCTCATCAATTATGAACGAGCAAGACCGTTGTCTGGGCCGGATCGGCTGTTCCGTTATCCCTGATGAAGCATGTTCTCGTGACGGCGCCGTAATCTGCCGCACCATTCACCGTTCCGGTGACTTCGATCGTGTAGGTATTCGGTGCATACCCTTCGAACAGGAACTTCCCTTCCGCGGTCGTCTTCAGGGTTTCAAGAAGGGTGGTTCCAGCGCTATCCTTCAAGTTGACGACGGCTTCGGGGAGTGGCGCGTTGGTTGCGGAATCTTTCACGTAGCCCAGGATCGTGCCGACCACGGCGGGATCCGGGGTGACATAGAGCGTGGTCGTCGTCGGGTCGGCCGTGCCGTCCTCATGGATATAGGCGGTGCGGGTCGTGGGCGTGTAGCCGACGGGGGACACCGAGATCGTATAGGTGTCGGGGAGGAGATTCGAGAACAGATATCGCCCTTCCGCCGTCGTGAGCATCGGGCTCCCGTCGACGTCCTGATCGTCGCTGTCTTTAACGGTGACGGCGATTTGCGCGAGGCCTGCGTTGGTGGTGGCATGCCGGACGTATCCGGAGAGCGTTCCCGTCACTCGGGTGAGCCCTATATTTGTCGTGGCCGGATCGACGGTTCCGTTTGCTGCGATATAGACCGTGCGTGTTGCGGGAGCATACTTGGGATCGCTGACAGAGATCGTATACACGCCTGCGTCGAGATCGTAGGCCGCGAATTTGCCGTCCTGCGTGGTAATGAACGGACTCGAAGCAAGAGGCGTATCGGTGCTGTCCAGGATGCGCACGGAAATTTCAGGCAGGGGTGTGGTTCCGTATTTTATATAGCCAATGATATTTCCGGTCGCCGGATCGCGCGACAGGGTGAGTATCGTCGAGCTCGGATCGGCGGTTCCATTGCTGAGAATATAACAGGTGCGGGTCACCGAGGTGAAGTTCGTGCCGGATGCGTTGAGCGTATAGGTTCCAGCAGTGAGGCCGTAGAAACCAAACTTGCCGTCGGCCGTCGTCTTGAGCGGGCTGCCCGTCACATGAGCGTTGCCGTTCTTGAGACTGACGGAAATCTCGGGAAGCACCTGTCCGGTCGTATCGAGTTTCACGGTGCCGACGATGTTCCCGACGATGGCTTGTGCGATGGACGTCAGGGTGATCTTGGGCATCGCCGGATCCTTGGTGCCGTCTTCATTGATGGTGATGGCGAACTCCCTCGTGACATAGCCTGTCTTCGAGATCGAGGTCAGATACAGCCCCGGATCGATGCCCGAGAAGGAAAAGTAGCCGCTTCCATTCGTTTTTGTGCTCAATCCGAGATCCGTCCAGGCATCCGCATCTTCGTCAAACTTGGAAAGCGCCACGTCGGCTAGCCCGACGCCTGCATTGGTCGTGGCGTCGACGACGTAGGCCTCGATCTTCGAGCTCGACATCGAGTAGGAGAGGATGAGATCCGTGGAGGTGGGATCGGATGACCCGTCGGGTTTGATGTAGCAGGTTCGCATCACTTCGGTATACCCGGTTCCGGAAGCGGTGATGGTGTATTCACCCGGGGGAAGATCGTAGAACGAGTATCTGCCTTCCGAGGTGGTTTTTCTCGGACTCCCGGAAACGAACAGGCCGGTGCCGACGTTTTTCGCCGTGACGGTGATCTCGGGAAGGACGGCGTTCGTGATGTCGAGCCTTGCAAAGCCGGTGATGGTGCCCTTGATGTCCGTCACACGGGTGAGGACGATCTGGGTCGTAGCCGGGTCGGCTGTTCCGTCGCTCTTGATGTAGCAGGTGCGAGTGGCGGTCGAGTAGCCGGTTCCAGCAGCCGAAACCGTATAGTCGCCGACAGGAACGCTCTCGAAAATGTATTTGCCTTCAGTCGTCGTTCTGCGGGGGCTGCCGGCGATGGTGAGACCCGTTTTGATGTCCGTGACGGTGATGGTTATTTCCGGCAGAGGGGTGCCGTTTTCGAGTTTCACGAACCCGACGAGAGAGCCGGTGACCGCGGTGATCGGGGCGAGTATCAGGTCCGTCGTGCTCGGATCAGCCGTGCCATCGTTCCTGATATACGAGGTTCGGGTTACGGATGTATACCCGGCGCCGGTTGCCGAGATGGCGTATTCACCGATCGGGAGATTGTCGAAGGTGAATTTTCCCTCGGTGGTCGTGATTCTTGGGCTGCCGGTGACCTGGATGCCCGTTTGCGAGTCTTTCACGGTTATCGTTATCTGGGGAATGACTTTGCCGGAAAGATCTTTCACATATCCGGAAATCGTGCCCGTGATCGTCGGAACGGCGGAGATGAACGTAAGCGGAATCTTCGGTTGCGAGGGGCTCATCGCGCCGGTGCTCTGGATGTTCACGGGATAGGCCATCGAGGCATATCCCGCCTTGGAAATATTCAACGTATAGAGCCCTGGAAGCACATCACTGAAGGAAAAATATCCGCTGCCGTCCGTCAGCGTCGTGCGGTTCTGGGGAACCCAGATTCCGCCGGAATAGACGGAAATGGAAGCGGTGGCGAGCATGATGGGATTGTTTGTCGTTGCATCGACGACATACGCTTCGATCGTGCCTGATGCATTGATGATGATCGGATTCTGAAGCTCGATCGGGATGACGAGGTCGGCGGGTGATTGTGCGCCGTCCGAGGTTATATACACCGGGTACAGCATCTCCGTGAACGTCGCAGAGCCGTGACCGACACGGATGGTATACAGCGCGGGCGCGAGGCTCGAAAAGATAAACTGGCCGTTACCGGCTGTCAGTGCCGGATTGGCGACCTGTTTACTGCCGACGAACAGCTCCACGGGCAGATTGACGACGGGGACGCCATTGTTTTTCACGAAGCCGGCAATGGAAAAGGTGCCCGTATACTCGTCGATCGTCCCGCTGGTGGCCTGAATGCCGGAAAGGGTCATGGAAATGGGGGTGGAATTGTTCCCTTCCTTGCAGCCGCTGCCATAGATGACCATCAGGCAGAGCGCAAGAAGGAAAGCCCCTGTAATCCAACCGGGTATCCGTTTAACCATGATTCGCCCCCATCGCGAAAAAATAATAATCCAATACTCGTATCGGCATATCGACGAGAGGTATGAAGTCTGTTCCGCAGAATGGATTTTGAGATCCTCGAGGCCGGACAAAGGGAATGATCGGTCTCAATCTTTGGAAAGAGCCTGTTCGAGGGCTTTCCCAACCTTGCGGAGCTGCCTGGCACCCTCGAGTTTTTCCTTCATGGAGGGAAGCCCGATTTTTTCCATGATGTCATTCGTTTCTGAACTTGGTTCGGGAGGCGCGTTCTTGATGAATAGTTCGGAAATCCAGCCGTTGTACCCAATACCGGCAGAGTCTGTGCCTGTCACCCGGATCCATCGAACGCCATCTATGACCTTCCAATCGAGACCGTGCGACTCCGATGCCGTTCGTGGGACAGCTGCGGGAACATGCGTCGGCGAGGTACACAAGCCGTCGACGGAAAAACGGCCGGATGCGATGGAATACAGGAAAATGATGCCTGCGATCGACGAAACGACATATCGGAGCCTGCTGCGGTCGGATGTGGTCGCCGGCCCGTCTTCGAGATGATCAAGGAGAACGCGGGCAGGAGTCGGCTGCGACACCGGTGCCGATTTTCCCTGGAGCAACGTTGAATCGGGGAAGGGCGGAATGATGCCACACTTCATCGCGACGAGTCGCATGAGAGGGAAAACAAATACGAACACCAAAATAACGGTTGTTAAGAACAGGAAGGTATTCATCGGCACAGATGTGCGTGCGAATCGGACGTGTGTCCGGAATCGCAACCGTACGTGGAATCAGTGATGCGCGGTACAGACAACGTTTCCTGCTTGATCGAGAGAATACGAGCAGGGGCAGCCGGCCGGGAGACTGAAGCTGCCGGAAAAGAGCCGCTTGAGATCGAGAACTTTCATTGGAGGATTGTTCATCGAATGCAGTTGAAGCTGCTGGGAAATCAGCGACTTGTTTGTGGCGCAGACGGCATCCCAGCCCCGTTGAATCGGAGTTGGACCTTCCTGCACGCCAGCCGGGGCGATCGATCTGGTTACCAGAAGCGAGCCGATGGCAATGACGAGAACACCAAGGAGAAGCATGATGATACCTGAGCCGTGTCTCGTAGAAAACATCCGTGTACATCTCCAAGTAAAGGTATTGTACATAAAGAATATCACAATCAAGAACCGTACGCATCACGCTGAAGATATATGCATAAGAATAGAACCTATATCCACGCCTCCTGATAGTGTTTCGCTGGTATGTGACCTTTGCGATCGCGAGCCTGACAGAGGGTATTCACCTCTGGACAGAAAAGAGAAGCATGAATACATCGTCTGTGGTGCGGTGCTGTCCGTCACCCGGCAACAATATGAGGGGTATGATGAGATCGAGAGTGGAGACATGAGATTCATGCTCGTCTCGTGGGACGGAATCCCCGCACAATGGCATTATTAAGACGTCAGAAATGTGGGAGATACGGGATATCTGCATGTCATACCCATCACCGGATGCGTGCAACGGGAGATGATGACCAGGCGCAAAAAATAATTTTCACCCCCCCTTGACATTCGCAAACCATGCTTCATATAATCCTGACATAGTCCTCAAAAACAAATCTGAAGGGAGATTCAATCAGGATGAACAAAGCAGATCTCGTGAAGACCATTGCCCAGAAGGCCAAGCTGAATCAGGCCGCCGCTCAGAAGGCTCTTGAGACCATGCTCGACACCTTCAAGGACACCCTCAAGAAGGGCAACAAGATTCAGCTCATCGGCTTCGGCTCCTTCGAAGTTTCGAAGCGCGCTGCTCGCAAGGGCGTCAATCCCCAGACCAAGAAGCCCATCAACATCCAGGCCAAGAAGGTCGTCAAGTTCAAGCCCGGCAAGGAGCTCAAGGAAATGGTCTCCAAGGGGAAGTAATCCGCCCCTCGGAATCGTTCTCATAAAAAGCCCGGTCGATAAGACCGGGCTTTTTTTACTTCTGAAAAAATTCCGAAACTTCGCTGACTTCTCTGAGTGTTCTGGGGTATTATGAAAATTTCTAGACAGCTTTCCATACCCCATGAAATTCAGGCAGTGTTTCGTTTTCGAATGAAAAAATCAGAACGGCGTACCATGCGATACGGCAGGTTGAAGACGTGAAACGGCTTCTGCGTGCGGGTATTGTGATGTCGGCATTGTTCGCGATTCTTGCCGGATTTGTGCTTTTCTGGGGGTGGAGGACAAGCGTCGAGCTCCCGTCACCACTCGCGTCTTTGCTCAAAGAGACCATTCGGCAAGAATCCGGAGCCCGGCTCAAGTATGATTCGCTGAAAATTAGCGGGTCTGAAGGCCGGGGCACCATTTCGAACGCCGTTCTGACGAATGCGTCTTCGGCAGTATTTCTGACGCTCCGCGAAGCCAGCCTTCGTCTTTCATCCGGAACGACAATCATGGATATCCTCACGGGGGATACCGCAGTACAGCACGTCGAATGCCGGGATATCGATGTAGAGCTTGGAAATATCAGGCTTCCAGAAAAGAAATCGCCGGTGGAAGAGCTGCCGGCGAAGATTCCGGTGAACCGCCTCACGTTGCGAAATATCCGCGTGCATACGATGATCGGTACTTGCACGATCGATGCGGCCGATCTCGAAATGCGTCGTGTTTCCGCAGAATACTGCGGGCAGATCAGCGTTTCCCGGAATCCGCTTGGAGGTCTGGCGTCGATTGCCTTCCGGATCCCGTTCGACCTGGGCACGGGATCAATTTCCATCGACTGGAATGGCGCCCGTCTTCCTGAATTGACATCGCTGTACCCCGTTCTCTGGTTCTGGGGAATATCGGTCGACGCTGGCAGCGCAACGATGGCCCTTCGCTGGACGGGGAATCTCAAAGAACGCCTCGAAAGGCCTGATTCCCGGATCGACAGCCTCTTCAGAACCGAATTGAAAGGGCATCTGCAGATCGACGGTCTCGCCGTCACACGGGATCGCCTTACGACGATATGGAACGGAACACTTCGGACGGAACCGGATGCGCATGGAACATGGAAATGCCGTCTGGATGGGAGCCATGCCAGGGATAGCATTCTCATCGAGTCTGTTTTTGCCGGTTCCGGCGCAGGCTGGGGCATCGGTGCGAGCGGATCAGCTGAAGTCTCGACAGACTCATGGAAGCTGTTGAGGCCGCTTTTGCCCGGGATGGCGAACATCGAGCCTGGCAACGCCAGGATTCTCTTCAACGGAAGGCGTCCTGCCGGAAAACCATGGCAAGGAGTCATCAGCAGCAGCCTTGACGGATTTCTCGTCGACGGCTTGCCCGTGCAAACAGCCAGTTTCTCACTGCACACGGAAGGGCGGAATATACAGTATGTCGCATCGGCACTCGCCGCGATGGGGCAGGGAGAAGCGCGGGGCACGTATGAACCGGTGACGGGCCTCGTCAAAGCCGAGATCAATGTCGACGACCTCAAAAGTGAATACTTTAAAAGTATACCGAATGATATACATGGATTGATATCGGGGGGTTTCCAGCTTGAGGGGAATGCTGCCCGGCTCGCTGAAATGCGCGTGACGGGTCATGTCGTCGTCGACGAGCCGAAGTTTTCGGGACGAACGGCATCGAGCCTCGAAGGGAATATTTCGTGGGACCGCGGTGCATGGTCGGTGCATGATCCGATCCTTCGACTGGAAAGCGGCCAGATTGCGTTCAATGGCGTCGTATCCGATCGTCAGATCGACGGTGAACTCATCGCAAGCGACGTTCCGTCAGTATTTCTCGGCATCGATGAGGATGTCGTGCGGGGGATATGCAACTTCAGAGCCGATGTTACCGGTACTCTCACGAATCCTCGATATGCCGGGGAACTCTGGTCCGATCAGGTGAGACTATGGGATCGACCCGTATCGATGCTCCGGGCACGTATCGCCGGGGGCCGGAAGCACCTTGCCCTGGAAGAGTTGCAGGCAGGGCTTTCGGCAGGGGGAACGATCTTTGGATACCTGAATTTCGATCTGAACGCCGGTACGATGATGGCGAGCCGCTTCGATATCGCACACGTCGAACTGGCGCAGTTTGCAAGCCTTCTTCCCGAACAATGGCGGAGTCTCGAGCCTGAAGGGCACGTTGATGCCGTGTTCGAACGCATACCGGCTGAGCATGGGACGATGGCCTGGCAGGTTGCGTTAACCGGCAGAAAGATGACGATTGCATCTGCCACGATCGATGAAGTCTCCTTGAGCGGCATCCAACGCGGACATCTACCGGAGAGGTTCGAGGCTGCCGCGAGGATCGGTGACGGTGTCGTTACGCTGAAGGGGAGTCGGCTTGCTGGCGCCGGATATACCGGTGAACTGCGGCTTCACGAAATCGATCTGAGTGTTCTCGGCACCGTCCTGAAGGTGCCCTCTCCGTTGCGCGGCCTCCTGTCGGCAGACGGGACGATTCGTTGGACCGAAACGGAACCGTCGGGATCACTGACGGTGATCGTGCGAAACCTGGGAATCGGCGACCGATTCCTCGGAAACGGCGGCGGCGAAATCGTCGTCGATAAAAACGGGGTGCGGATGGACAACGCCGCGTTCGACCGGCTGGGCTTGAAGCTCGCCGGGCAGATGCGATTCGATGGGCAAAACTCCTACGATATCACCTGTATCATGGATCGAACGGACCTGTCGGCTCTTCCTGCCGCATACGGATTCCGGAGTTTCCATGCGGGCGATTTACTCGTTACGGGATCCGGCAGGCTCGAAGGACGCATGGGGGAGTCGAGACCTGATCGTATAGATG